>JAFGIC010000029.1 GCA_016929815.1 Deltaproteobacteria bacterium | reverse complement strand
TAACAATAAAAACATTTTGTCTCCATTAATTCTACATATATATGCATTATCAAGATATCAACCTTCAATTAATCGATAAACTGAGAATATCCCAAAACTTATACGTGTAAAAATAAATGAGCTCTTTTGCTCTTATATTTTATCAGATTTCTAATTTTATGTTTTCATATATTGACCTGAGCTCAATGTAATTTTTTCTGTTTTTATCAACTTATTCTTTTCTTGTTAATACTCTTTTGATGATTTTGACAATTATTTCAATATAACAAATATTGTCATGTTTTTCATCGGACATATTGGGTTGCCGGAACTACCCGGATAATGAACATTAACAATCTAATTTTAAGGAGGGATAAGCATGATCAAAGGATTAAAAGTATTATTAACACTCACTATCGGATTCTACTTCATATTCGGAGACATACCGTCTGTTTTCGCGCAGGAGGAAAGCTCCACGGACGAATTCACCCTTGAAGAGATAACCGTTACAGCCCAGAAGCGCGAAGAAAACCAGCAAAAGGTGCCTATTGCCATGGAGGTCATCACCGGTGAAGAGCTCGCTTCGCTGGGAAAAGACAACGTTGATGAAATTCTTAAGGATGTTGCCAATGTGTTTATCAATACAGCTGCGGACGGCATGAGGATCTCCCTGCGCGGCATAGCAGATGACAGCAATGCTATGGATGACCAGCATGTGGGCGGATCAACCGTAGCCGTAAATGTTGACGGTTCCTTCAATAACATGAGCAATGCAGGACAGAACCTTTTTGATATAGAGCGTGTAGAGGTTCTTTTCGGGCCACAGAGCACCATGTACGGAAGCAACTCTCCCGGGGGTATTGTAAACGTAGTGACTGCCGCTCCCAAGACTGACAGATACTCTGCATCAGGAACTTTGGAGGTTGGATCCTATGAACTCCTTAACCTGCAGGCAGTTTTTAACGCCCCTGTTATCCGCGACAAGGTGGCGCTGCGTCTTGCCGCCAACACGTACAAACAAGGTTCCTATGTTGACCCGGATGAAGACCCCAACAAGACCTCCTCAGTGCGTCTCAGGGCATTGTGGGATATCTATGACAAGCTTACTTTTACATTGACAGGCAACTGGCAGAAGAGATCAAACGGAGGCATGATGGGCGGCTCTGTTGTTCCATTCGTGGATCAGGACAATGTGGATGATCCATGGACACCGGACACCAGTGACGAGGCAGACCCGATACTCGGCGCCCCAAATAAAAACCGTGCTGATCAGATTACAAAGGGCGCAAGCGCCAATATCGATTGGGATATATTTTTAGGCACCATTTCAGCAGTGCCTTCATACAGCAAGAGCACTTCCGAGGGACGTCAGAGCAGGACTCAGAATGAAACAACCTCCTACTGGAATGAAGAGCGTTCCTTTACACAGAAAGGGGGAGAACTCCGCATGGTAAATGCAGAAGACTTTGAATTGTTTCAGTGGATATTCGGCGGGACATTGTACAAATCCGAACAATACATGTTTAAGGATTATGACGCAGCCACAACCACGGATGAAACGAGGATAACGACCCAGAATAAGAAGGCCCTGTATGCAAATATCACCTATCCGACATGGTTCAGTGACAGTCTCAGGCTTACCTTCGGTTATCGTCAAAGCTGGGACGAAAACAACAGTCTTAAAGTAGGGGGATTTATGGCCGGGACATCAGGCAACCCCGAATCCTATTCAAAACCGGATTTTAAATATGGTTTTGAATATGACCTGGCAGAAAACCTGATGCTCTACGGTAGTTATTCAAGCAGCTATCGCAGTGCAGATGCCATGTCCATGCCTGATGCAAGCGGCAACTTCCCTGACCCTGAAGAACTTGATGCCTATACCCTGGGAGCCAAGTCCAGGTGGTTCGGAAACAAACTCCAGGTTAATGCCTCCGCATATTACTATGACTACGCAAACAAGCTGTGTACAGGGTTTAAAGAGGCGCTGGGCGTTACAGAATATGACCTCGGCGGCGATTATATGGGTGTTTATGAAGGTGGGCGTGGATACCAGGCACAGGCGACACCGGACGGTCTATACCCAACTCCGGATATATATGACCTGGATGAAGATGGCGATACAACAGAGCCTGTTGCATTCGATCTCCATGACGCAAATTCTCAGGGAACGGGCGCCTTTAAGTCCCTGGGTATGGATCTGCAGACAAGCTGGATTATAACCAGCAAGGACAGACTGAATTTTTCGATCGCATATCTTAGTGCCGAGTGGATCGATCTGCATTTTCATTATCAATGGTATATGTACTGGCCGGATGAGGACTATAAAGGGGTAACGCCTACCAATTCCCCAAAATTCTCAATGACAGCCAGCTATGAGCATAACTTTATGCTGGGATCATACGGAACACTGACACCCCGTCTTGATATGCAGCGCAAGACATCATATTCCATGGTCTGGAACCCTGCCGATAAAGATCCGGAAGGTTATGGTCACCAGAAACCCTATTACCTGTGGGATGCCTCTGCAACGTTCAGCCATTCCGCCGGCAAATGGAGTGTTAATACATATGTGAAAAACATTACTAATTACGCAGTTAAAAGGAGTTATATGGGCATGATGAGTTTCACCATGATGATCGGCGATCCAAGGATCTATGGCGCCACATTATCGGTAAAGTTCTAGACGTTAAATAATCATTCCTGCCTGCAATGGCATCATGCCCTTGCAGGCAGTCTTTCTGTCTTTTTTCCAGTCCGATCCATCTTGCCGGATGGTAATGATCTTCAGCTTCCTGGCTTTTATTCATGTTAAGAAAAGCCTTTACCGATATAACGGTAATTGCTTCTCTAAGAAGTACATATTTTTTATATCCACAAAATTTCTCTTATAAACCATTTTAGGTTTACTAGACTGTCATTTGTTCTTGTTCCAATCACGTACCTGGTGTTTGACACGATATAGTCTTTCAGTGAAGCCTGGAAGGAGGTTTAAAGGTGGCAACAAAGGAGGTTTCCAGGTTATTATTGGCCGGGATAATATCTGCGGGATTCTGAAGATCGCAAGGGGACCTTTTATAAGTTGATAGGTGAAGGGCTGCCGGTGAAAAAGTGGGAGACCGATGGGTGATACATAAAGACCGGCTGGATGAGTTTTTCTTTAAGGCGGTTGATAAAGGCTAGAGAATTTTTTTATGCGCGAATATTAATTATTATTGCAAAACATGCCGAAAAGGTTTTATCAGAAAAAAATAAGGCTTACAAATGATATAAGACTAACGTTATTTATCTTAACCTTTAAAATTGAAGCTTCGTCATGTGTGCCGAACCAACCTATGAAGATTTAAGAAAAAGAGTTGACCGTCTTGAATATCTTATTAAAAATATCGATTCATCCATAACGCTGTTTGATCATGCCGGAAGGCTCCTTGAGATCAATAGATTCGCCGCTGCCTTCCTTGGTGGAAAACCGGAAGACTTTACAGGGAAACATATATCGGAATTTTTTCCCGATAACTTTGAAGAATACATAAGGCGCATCAGGGAGGTCTTTGAATCAGGAAAATCCATCAGCTATGAAGATCAAATCTTAATAAAATCAGAGAAAAGATGGTTTTTAATAACTTACATTCCGCTTTTTGATGAAAACAAAAAGGTCGATGCCGTTCAGGTTGTTTCGACCGATATTGATGACAGAAAAAAGGCGGAGGTAGTCTTGAGGGAAACCGAGGAGATCTTCAATTGTTTTCTGGAGCATAACCCGAGCTATGTTTTTTTCAAGGATGAAAATATCAGATCCGTCAAATTAAGCAGAAACTATGAGAAAATGCTCGGCATGCCTCTTGATGAAATACTGGGCAAGACAATGGATGAGATATTCCCGTCCGACCTGGCAAAGGGCATGATTGAGGATGATAAACGAGTCTTAAGGGAACGAAAGCAGATAACCGTTGAAGAGGAATTTAACGGCCGTTTTTATGAGACCGTTAAATTTCCGATCATCATCGAAAGCAAACCCAAATACCTTGCCGGTTACACAATGGATGTTACCGAACAGAAAAAGACAAAAGCCGAACTTGAGGGCAATATTGCCTTTTTGCGGACGCTTCTGGATACCATCCCCAGTCCTATATTTTTCCTGGACAAAGAATTGCGAATCATGGGAGCAAACCGGGCTTGGGCTGATATTATTTTAGGGACGGATATCGAAGACATTATCGGTAAAAATATGTACGATCTGTGTGAAAATGCGCCCAAGGAAATAAAAAATGAGCATGACCGTAGGGACAGGGAGTTGCTCAGAGAGAGGGGAATACAGGTTTTTGATTCGAGGATAAAATGCAGCGACGACCGGGAGCGTGATTTTATCTTTTATAAATCCACCTTTCCTGACGCGGAAGGCAAGATAGCCGGGATTGTCGGGGTGCTGCTGGACATCACAGCCCGGAAGACGGCAGAGGAGGAAAATAAGTCCCTGCAAAAACGTCTTCTGCAAGCGCAGAAGATGGAGTCTATCGGCACTCTGGCTGGGGGCATAGCGCATGACTTCAACAATATCCTGATGCCCATTATTGCCTATTCCGATCTGCTGAAAATGAAGCTGCCCGGAGACAACACGGCCCAGGCCGATGTAAATCAAATACGCAAGGCGGCTGACCGCGCCAGGGACCTTGTCAGCCAGATCCTGACCTTTGCCAGGCAGAAAGAGGCGGAGCGGATTCCGGTAAGAATTACGCAATTATTAAAGGAGACTGTTAAACTGTTAAGATCATCGATCCCCTCCACGATTGATGTGCAATACAGAATTGACGCTGAACATGACACTGTCTTTGCCGATCCCACACAGGTCAATCAGATTATAATAAACCTGAGCACAAATGCCGTTCATGCCATTGGAAACAAGAGCGGTTACCTTGAATTGGCTCTTACAAACGAAAACGTGAATTTAAAACCTGCAAACGGGCAAGCCAGCCTGGAACCGGGCATCTATGTAAAATTGTCAGTGAAGGATACGGGTCAAGGCATCCATCCTGACATTATCGAGAAGATTTTTGAGCCTTATTTCACAACTAAGGAGATCGGAAAGGGCACCGGCATGGGGCTTTCGATTGTTCATGGGATTGTGAAAAGTTATAATGGTGAAATAACCGTTGAAAGCGAGGTTAATAAAGGGACGTGCTTTCATGTTTATCTCCCGGTGATTGAGGCTGAGACATATGTTCAGGAACAGATCCAGGAACAGACAATTCTCCCGAAGGGTTCGGAACGGATTCTTGTGGTCGATGATGTAAAGGTGTCTCTTGACACATTGACAGATATTCTGGAATGGCTCGGTTACAATGTTACAGGGCGTACAAGCAGCATCGAGGCGATGGAGGCCTTTCGGCATAATCCCGCAGCCTTTGATCTTGTTATCACCGACCAGACAATGCCGAATATGACCGGAAGAGAACTGGCGCATGAATTGATGAACCTGCGAAAGGATATCCCCGTTATCCTGTGCACGGGATTCAGCGAACAGATTGATGAAAAAAGGGCAAAGGAGATGGGTATCAGGGCGTTTGTGATGAAACCCGTTGTAATGCATCAGATTGCCAAAATTATAAGAAATGTCTTGGACGCAGGGTAGTGGTTGAGTTGCTATAAACTGGCTTCGGGCCTTTGATGATGGGGGGGGGCGATAATGAAGGGATGAGCTTGGTTCTTTTATGCCAAGCCGCTTATGTAAAGGGATCGACAAAGATCAATGAAGAAAGTTAAACCTATAATACGACCTTTCAATAGAACTGAGCTGCATACGCTTCACCGTATGATTTGCAATACTATTGACGCTTCATATTCGGGCATATATCCATCTCGTGCGGTGTTGTTTTTTAAGGAGCACCATTCGGAAAAGAAGATTATAGAGCGAAGCGCTGTTGGCGAAATATCGGTTCTTATACCCGAATGCGATGGTTCCATTTTGGCAACTGGATCTTTGATAGGCTCTGAGATAATAGGTGTTTTTGTTCACCCCGATCATCAGAGGCAAGGCTATGGAAAAGCCATAATGACCCATCTCGAAAAAAAAGCGATGGAGAAGAAGATCCCAAAGCTGACCCTGAGTATCTCACTGCCATCAAGGCAATTTTATGAACGTCTAGGATACAAGGTCCTTGATAATTGCGTTCTTGATGTTGGCGGAGGTGAGTGTTTAAAATACTGGATTGGGGAAAAGGAGTTAAATCTACGGGGCTGTTGATTTCCGCATTAACCTGACAAAAAATATCTTATTATTTTTGACTAATTGGCGGATTTTCGGATTAAAGCGACCGGTGCTGATTTAAACGATTAACCCCGGTTTTTTCTTTTAATGATGATTAAAATATCTCAGTGGCGGCAAGACGGACATACTCGGCCGTTACGGTTATGGATTCCTGCCGTGCCGCGGCAATCGCCGCCCCTATCCAGCGCTTCAACGGTATCCTGGACCTTTCCGGTATAGAGTTCAGTTTCATCAGCAGGCGATATATTTCATTAAAAGCCAAGCTCAAGAAGCATCCTGGTCTTTGTATCTCCCCTCTTCACCGTTATGTATCCTTTTTCAATCTCAACCACTATCATTCCATCAATGCTAATTACATCATTGAAAGATATCTCTTCCTGGTTGCCGTCACCATCGCTGATTATCGCCGCACCCCCTTCCTTGTCCGTCTCAGTAACTCTGATTTCATTTAGCAGTTCATCAGGAAAAATTATGTCCTGGGCATAGGCTTCAATAGACAGCAGAATAATACAGATGCTCATAAATAATATTCTTATCATTTCGTCCTCCTATGGAGTTATGGTTGTTGCAGCAACCGGATCTCCAGTCATCTCTGGCCAAGGCGCTGTTGTTATTCCGGCATTATCAGGGAAATACCAGACATGT
>JAFGIC010000028.1 GCA_016929815.1 Deltaproteobacteria bacterium | reverse complement strand
GGATATGGCGGCAGGGTTGCCTGGAGCGGCTCTCTTTTTCCCCGATAATCATGTTGGGTGGCTGCCCTTGCCTTTTATGAGAAACCGGCACATTAATCCTGAAAAGGAGGAATAAAATGATCGCAGCTATAAGCAATACTGTATCGGCAATAAACGCCTTTGAAAAAAAGATGGCTGTTACTTCCAACAATGTCGCCAACTGGCAGACCGAAGGCTTTAAAAAGAGCCGCGCTGAACTTGAGGAAGGTGAGGCCGGGGCTGTCAAGGTCGATATCAGCGTCGTGGATACACCAGGGTCGATCGTCGCTGTCGAGGAAAACAACGGCATAGTGGAAAAGGAGATGTCCAACGTGGACCTGGCCGAAGAGATCCCACAGACAATAATAGCCCAGACTGGTTTTGAGGCAAATTTAAAGGTATTGAAGACCCAGGATGAGATGCTGGGCAGCCTGCTGGACATACTCGGCTGAAAAAATATCCGCATGATTCCCGGTGTCTTCAATAGAGACTGGAATCTTTAAGCGGATTTAATCACCCCCGGAGGGATGTTTAAATCCGCCATTTTTAATAAAATATAGGCAATTCATGATTGCATTGTTATCCGTCATTATAAATGTATGGGAGACGTGGAGGACAAGAAAATCCGTCATCCCTTCGACCTTTGCGCTGTTCAAAGAGACCTTGCCGTCGTCTTTTCCCGGGATGATCAGGGAATTGATCCAGTTGAAGCTCCTGTCGCCGGTTATGATCCCTGTTTCAAAATCAACGCGGCCAAGGCTATAGGGAAGGCCCTTTTCATCGGTGCCCAACTCTTTTCCTGCCGGGCCGTTTATAAGCTCAAATGGCCATGTGTCTCCAAGAAGATCCACCACCTCGCTCCCGTGATTCGGGGGGCTCAGCATTACCACACGCCCGATATCGGGCAGGGGGTCATTCTTCTGAATATAACGTACTATAATCCCGCCCATGGAGTGGGTGACAAAGTGGATCTTTTCCGCGTCCTGGGTCTTTGATACAATCTCCTCCCTGACTATCCGTGCGAGTTCATTTATTCCGTATTCCCTTGATGAATAATCGATATTAACGACCCTGTATCCCTCACTGGAAAACGCACCCTCAAGTTCTTCCATGGATCGGGAGGTCCTTGCCAGGCCGTGCAGAAGAACAACATATTCATCGCAGGCGGCATATGCCTGCGGTGAAACCTGCAATAATAAGAATAGAAATAAAAGATGTTTCATGTCGGTGTCCTCTTTTAAAAGAACCTGTATCCAGGTATGCCATGCAGACAAATAACCTATTTCCCGGGGATTGACAACCTGCTCCCGGTCTGAAATTATGACCTATAAAAATCTTGAACCAAGTAAAAACGAATAGTAGATAAATTATCAGGCTGTTTCTACACATGATTAATTTTCCCAGTTCGAAAGGAGTTAATATGCAGATGAAAGAATTGGATCTGAATAATCAAGAAAAAAAAGGCACGGGAATCCTGGCGCGTCTCGGTGGTTGGCTGGCCGACTGGTCGGAGAGATGGTTTCCTGACGCCTATGTATTCGCTGCTATCGCGGTGGCGGTAGTCTGCGTTGCCGCCCTGTTTATGGGCCGCTCCCCTGTAGAGATCTCTATCGACTTCGGCAAATCCTTCTGGGCGCTTACTACCTTTACGATTCAGATGGCCTTTGTTGTAATAGGCGGTTATATAGTTGCAGTCGCCCCCCCTGTTAAAAGACTGGTCGGGGCCCTGGCCTCGGTCCCCAAGACCCCGAAGGTTGCTGTGGCCTATGTGGCCTTTATAGCCATGGTTTCCTCCCTGCTGTCCTGGGGCTTCAGCCTAATCTTTGCCGGGGTACTTACAAAGGAGGTAAGCAAGCGTGTCAAGGGCATTGACTATAGGGCAATGGGCGCCGCGGCGTATCTTGGCCTCGGCAGTATCTGGGCATTGGGCTTCTCTTCCTCCGCGGCCCTTGGAATGGCAACCAAGAGTTCAATCCCCGCCGAACTTTATAAGATAAGCGGCATTATCTCCCTTGCGCACACCATACTTACATGGCAGAACCTTGTTATGATAGTGGCGCTGATTGCCCTCTCCGTATGGATCTGTTATGCCTCGTGCCCGTCTGCTGCGAAGGCCAAGACTGCTGAAATGGCAGGGATCACCTATGGGGACGAAAAGGAAGATACTTCAGGCAAGGCGGCGACTCCCGGAGAATACCTTGAGTACAGCCCGATACTCACTATAATCATAGCGTTATTAGGTATGGGCTACCTGATCCATGTCTTTATCACCCAGGGCGGTCTTGCCGCTATGGATCTTAATACATACAACCTTATGTTCCTGATCGTAGGGATGCTCCTTCACTGGAGACCTAAATCCTATCTAAAGGCCGCGGCCAGGGCTGTGCCCATGACCGGGGGCATCCTTATACAGTTTCCTCTTTATGCAGGGATATATGGTGTCCTCATGAACTCAGGCCTAACAGATGTCCTCGCCAATTTCTTTGTCAATATATCCACGAAGGGGACCTTCCCTGTAATCGTCGGGATCTATTCGGCCATCCTTGGCCTCTTCCTCCCTTCAGGCGGAGGCAAGTGGTTTGTAGAGGCCTCTTACCTGCTGGATGCAGCCAAGGATCTTAACGTAAGTATGGGGTGGGTTGTCCAGTGTTATAATGCGGCAGAGGCCCTGCCCAACTTTATCAACCCCTTCTGGATGCTTCCCCTTTTGGGCATGACAGGGGTAAAGGCAAGGGACCTGGCAGGGTATTCAATCCTGCAGCTCATATTCCATACCCCTGTGGTGCTTATCATGCTGTGGCTGCTGGCAAAGACGATTCCCTATATCCCGCCCATGATACAGTGACGCGAATCAGGATATATGTGACACAGAAAATAAAAAGTTGACTATCAAGACTTATTTATCTATACTTAAATAAAAACAAATAAGTTCTTATAACCTTTAAGAGGAGATGATTATGAGCAAATCGGACATTGTAATCGGGGTATTCCTGGGGGCGGCAGCCGGGGCATTGTTAGGTGTTCTGTTTGCACCGGATAAGGGTTCTGAGACAAGGAAAAAGATCAACAGCAAAGGCAAAGAGATCGGTGATGAACTCAGGGTAAAGTTTAATGAAATTATAGACACCATCACTGAAAAAATTGATGAGATCAAGGAAGACGCTGCGGGCCAGGCACAGAAGGAAGAGGCAGAAGCGACGGAATAATCCGAAAAGAATCATCAGGACATGGAAAACAGACCGGGTTCAATAAAAGACATTTTTGAAGAAGCAGAAGAATGCGGGAGGACAAGCCTTGAATTATTGAGGCTTAAGGCCCTGGATATCTCGTCGGACTTCCTGGCCTCATGCGCATCACAGCTTATAGTTGCCTTTATTCTCTTCCTGTTCATATTGATGTTGAGTATCGGGGCTGCCTTCTGGGCGGGAGACCTGCTCGGTAAGCCAAGTTACGGGTTTTTTATTGTATCTGCTTTTTATGTAATTATATTGCTCCTTTTATGCCTTTTTCTTGGTAAGCATATAAAAAGATATGTGAGCAATTTAATTATCAGGCAGGCCATTAAAAAGGATCTATGATCAATATAAAGACAAGTAAAGAGTTGAAAGAGGCTATTTGTCTGCTGGAAGAAAAGCAGGACTTACAGGTAAAGCTGCTGAAAAACAGTTTGCTGTCTGTCAGTGAAGAGCTGAAGCCCTCTAACATAATGAAAAACATCTTCAGCAAGGTGACTGCCTCGCCGGACTTAAGGGGGGGTATAATCACCACGGCAATAGGTTTATCCGCCTTTTATCTTACCAGGAAAACATTGTGGCGGTCAGGGCGAAATCCCTTAAGAAAGATATTATCGAGCATATTGCAACTGGGTCTTTCGAATGTCATTGCCGGGAATCCTAAGGCAATTAAAGCCATCAGCCATGCCGTGTTTGACGGGATCTTTCATAAAAAAGAAGAAACAAGACCTTAATGTACCCCATCAGGGGGCCTGTTGAAATGTCGCTCATGCCAGTCTCCTGAAGGCCGAGGCCTTTATGGCTGCAAAGATCTCCTGCCCCGTTGTTATATCCAATTCATTGACCGCCTTCTCTACTACCTCCGCTATCAGCCGCTCGCCCCCGCAATCCATCTCCACGCCCATCCTGGGGCCCGACTCAAAGATGTCTGTAACACGGCACCTCAGCAGGTTCCTGGCGCTTATGGCCTCCGGGTGACGCTTGAAGAGGATTATATCCCTTGATGAAAGCTCGAATAGGCCTTCACCCTGCCCTGTTGTTACCGAAGAGATAAGCAGCTCATTATCTCCCCATCCATAGGCATAAAAGCCGTGAAGCCTGCGGAGGCTTGTTGCCCGGATAAGATTGATGTAGCCTGTCTCGCTTTCTCCCATATGGCCCCTTGCCAGTGATTCCGATGTTGTAGGCCATGATAACGACCTTTTTTCTGTCAATAAGCCCCTTTTTTTCAAGATAATCCATCCAGTCCGTATTTGCGGAAATGAAGATATCGGCCGGCGCACCGTTCTCGATCTGTTTTGCCAGGGCGCCCGATGCGCCGGGGTTTTTTTTAAAGACCGCATGGGGGTTCTTTTCCGTAAAGATATCCGATAGTTCACTTACAGCATCCTTCACGCTCGCGGCCATGGAAAGGTAGATCTCTCCGGCCCATGCAGGGGCTGTAAAATTTAATATAAAGGCGCTAATCAGAAGGATATGTAAAATGTTCTCTTTAGTCTTTTTCATAATCGTCTTC
>JAFGIC010000220.1 GCA_016929815.1 Deltaproteobacteria bacterium | reverse complement strand
TTCTTGACAAAATAGTTTAACTAAATGTATAAACTAAATAGTTAATTTATTGGCCTGAGGGAAATTATGAAGGCACATGGAGAGATATAATGACAAGAAACGGATTTCTACCGGTTATATTAAAATGATATGTTGAAGGCGGAGGTCGAACTTGCGAATGCGCAACATACTTATATAAAGGCACAGAATGATGCGAGACTTGCCAGGGTGTCCTTAACCTGAAGGAGGCTGAAGAAAAGATACCGACCGCAAAGAAGGCAGTTGACCAGGCTGAAGAGAGCCTGAGGGTAAGTGAGGAGCGTTATAAGGCCCAGGTGACGACATCGACGGAGGTACTGGACGCTCAGACCCTTCTGTCTCAGGCAAGGATGAATTATTACAACGCCCTTTATGATCACAATCCGGCAAGGGCAAGATTGTTGAGGGCCATAGGGGAGTATTAATATTGGAAAAAGGAAAGATTGGAACGAAAACGTTAGAAGAAAAACGTGATGAATCCATACAAAAGATACTGCACGCGGCAATGGAGGTCTTTGCCGAGCTTGGTTATGAAGGCGCAAGGGTTGATGAGATCGCCAAGAGATCGGGTGTCAACAAGGCCATGATCTATTACAGGATCGGCGACAAAGGTAAGCTTTATGAGGAGGTCATTCATTACGTGTTTGGCGATACGGTTGAACGCATAAGCAAAAATATCAAGGATGAGTTGTCTCCTGAAGAGAAGTTTAAGGTCTATCTTGAGAATATTACCAAGACCATGGCGGAACATCCGCCGCTTCCCAGGATAATGATGAGGGAGATCGCCTCGGGGTGGACAAATTTCAGTGAGGCAATCGTGAAGGATATCTCAGGCATCCTGGTTATAATAAAGGGCATCATTGACGACGGAGTCAGGAAAGGCGTGTTTATCGATATAAATCCTATCGTTGTTCACTTGATGGCAATCGGGACTATATTATTATTCAATCTCTCCATGCCGGTCAGACAGAATTTTTATCATCTTTTAGAAGGAAAGATAGATGTTCCCAAGGACGCTTCTTTTGAGCATATCCTGCCGGACATAGAAAAGATGATGCTTCGCGCCCTTAAGGCTTAGTACTGGTCCCGTTGTTATGAATTTATATGAACATTTTTTGTTTGGAGGTGTTTCTTGAAAAAACGGATCATAATAATTGCCTTTTTTGTATTGCTTCTGCTTGTGATTCTCCTTGTGTATTTCGGACAGAGGAGCGCCAGGTTAAACGGACTTTTCTATTCAGGCACACTGGAGGCCACTCAGGCGGAGTTGTCCTTTCAGGCCGCAGGGAGGGTGGCGGACCTGCCTGTTGATGAAGGTCAGTCCGTAGAGCAGGGGCAGGTCCTTGCCGTCCTTGACCAATCAGAATACCGGTCACGTTATGATCAGGCAAAGGCCAACCTGGATGCGGCAAAGGCGGATCTAACAAGGGCCGAGCTCAGCCTCGAGACCTATAAAAAGACACTGCCGGCCGATGTGGAGCGCTATGAGGCAGGTGTTAAGGCGCTTAAGGCCCAGGTAGATCAGATGGAGGCCGGATACCGATCTCAGGATGTTGAAAAGGCGGATTATAACCTGGCCTCCCTTAAGGCATCCATGGAGATAGCGCTCAAGAATAAAGAGAGGTATGACAAGCTGTTTGCGGATAACATCGTCTCTGAAAAGGAGCATGACAGCGCGACGCTTCAGTATGAGACCGCGCTAAAGGCCTATGAAGGCGCAAGGGCGAACATGGACCAGATGAGGGAGGGTTATAGGGAAGAGGATATCAGGGCGGCAAAGGCAAAGCTCTTGGAAGGGGAGGCAATCCTTAAACAGGCTAAGACCAACCTGAGCAGGATAGACATGACGCAAAAGGAGGTTGAGGCTGCAGGGGCAAAGGTCCAGGCCGCGGAGGCCGCGTTCAGGCTTACAGAGACCCAGCTTGGATACATGGAACTCAAGGCCCCATTCAAGGGGACCATTACAAGCCGTAATATCGAGCCCGGAGAGGTGGTCTCCATAGGTCAGGAGGTCTTCTCCCTTGCGGATCTCTCTTCCATTGAACTCAAGATCTATGTGGATGAGACTGAAATAGGAAATGTCAGGCCGGGCCAGGATGCGGATGTAACGGTTGATACGTTCCAGGATAAGGTGTTTAAGGGCAAGGTGTCTTTTATCTCACCCGAGGCAGAGTTTACGCCGAAGATTATCCAGACGCGTAAGGAAAGGGTCAAGCTTGTATATCTGGTAAAGGTCCTGATACCGAATCCGGATCTGGATCTTAAGCCGGGTATGCCTGCGGATGCGACGCTGAAATAGCATCCGAATAAACGTAAGGCGTGAGAGGTAAGACGTAAGGGGATAACAAACGATAGATCTCATCCCTCGCCTGACGCCTTACGACTCACGATTATTCCCCTGCGCCATTTTAAGATTTTTAAGAGCTTTATATGAACATGATTTCTTCAACAGTTGATCCAATTGTTAAAATAACGGATGTCTCCATGTCCTACGGCGATATAAACGCCGTTGACGATGTGAGCCTTGACATTTTGAGGGGAACCATATTCGGACTCGTGGGATCGGACGGGGCCGGGAAGTCAACCCTACTGCGCATGGTCGCGGGAATGATCAGGCCGTCCTCAGGACACATTGCAGTTGACGGGCTCGACACGGTTAAGGAGAGGACAGGGATAAAACCCTTGATAGGCTATATGCCCCAGCGTTTCGGCCTTTACAGGGATCTGACCGTCCTTGAGAATCTTTCCTTTTTTATGGATATCTTCAAGGTCTTCGGGGAGGAGAGAAAGAAGAGGACGGAGCGCTATTTGGGATTTTCAAATCTTCTTCCATTTACGGACAGGCTTGCGGGAAACCTCTCCGGCGGGATGAAGCAGAAGCTGGGCCTTGCATGCGTTCTGTGTCACGAACCCAGGATTCTTATACTTGATGAGCCGACCAATGGGGTAGATCCCGTTTCACGCAGCGAGTTCTGGGACATTTTATTCGCAATGAAGAAAGAAGGTATGACTATCCTCGTTTCGACCGCATATCTGGATGAAGGGGAGAAATGCGATCATCTCGCCCTGATGCATAAGTCCAGGGTTGTTGCATCATCTGATCCTGAAACGATTATGTCGGGCTTCGGGAGCCTTGAGGAGGCGGTGATAAGCAGGATTAATGAGATAGACACGGAACTTGTAAATGACAGATTCGGGCTATGACATAGTTAATGTTAAGGATTTAAGGAAGGTCTTCGGCAAATTTACGGCAGTGGACGGGATATCCTTTTCCGTTAAAAAGGGCGAGATATTCGGTTTCCTGGGGCCCAACGGGGCAGGCAAATCCACTACCATTCGCATGCTGTGCGGGATTATTACACCTACAGAAGGTAAAGGCAATGTCGCAGGATATGATATTTTTACCGAGTCTGAAAAGGTAAAGCATTCAATCGGATATATGTCGCAGAAATTCTCCCTTTATGAAGACATGACGCCCTTTGAGAACATCCGGTTTTATCTGGGGATATACAGCGTTCCGGAAAGGGATTGGGGCGAGAGGATTGAATGGGCGCTGAACATGGCCCGCCTCCTGGATGTTAAGGACCGGATCACAAGGGACCTGCCTGCCGGCTGGAGACAGAGGCTCGCCCTGGGCTGCGCCCTGATACACAAGCCGGAGATTCTGTTTCTTGATGAGCCTACATCCGGCGTCGATCCCATAACGAGGAGACATTTCTGGGAATTTATCAAATATCTTGCAGGTGAGGGAATCACGGTTTTTGTTACCACCCATTATATGGACGAGGCCAAGAACTGCGGGAGGATTGTGATGATAGACAAAGGGAGGATTGTCGCGATCGGGAGTCCTGCATCGATTGCCAGGGATGTGTTGCCGGACAGGCCGGAGGCTGATTTGAATGATGTATTTATTACCCTTATGAAGCGTGAATGAGGGCAAGGCGCAAGGCGCAAGGCACAGCCCT
>JAFGIC010000219.1 GCA_016929815.1 Deltaproteobacteria bacterium | reverse complement strand
GGAGCTTGAGCGCACCTATATTCAGGTTAAGGGCGAGATACCTTTTGTCAAAAGGGTCCCGCCCGGAACCCTCGATACCTGGAGGAAAAACGGGGTCGTTCCCAGGGGGGCCATGCGTGAAATCATGGAACTTATGCACAGGACTCACATCGGTGTTGATCAGGATTATGAAAATATTACGAATCAGTGCACAAGGACCGCGATTGCCGACGGTTGGGGCGGTTCAATGGTCGCTACCGAACTGTCCGACATACTGTTTGGGACGCCGACTCCTGTCAAGGCCGATGTTAACATGGGCTGTCTCAAGGAAGACGAGGTAAATGTTATTATCCATGGTCATGAACCCAATCTCTTCGAGTCCATACTTGATTCCGTAAATGACCCGACAATGATACAGGCCGCAAAAGATGCCGGCGCAAAGGGGATAAACCTG
This sequence comes from Deltaproteobacteria bacterium, assembly GCA_016929815.1. GTDB lineage: Bacteria > Desulfobacterota > DSM-4660 > Desulfatiglandales > HGW-15 > JAFGIC01. The sequence continues at coordinate 7,549 of JAFGIC010000219.1, read as the reverse complement.
GTCGGCATGTGCTGTTCCGGAGCTGAGATGCTTTCCCGGCACGGGATTCCACATGCGGGCAATTTCATGTCCACCGAGGCCGTTCTGGTTACAGGCGCAGTAGATGCCATGGGCGTTGATGTGCAGTGTATAAAACAGGGTCTTGCCAAGGTCGCAGAATGCTACGGCACAAAGCTCTTCACCACGAACCCGAGATGCCGGATAGAGGGAGTTGAACACATAGAATTCCATGAACTCCATCCAAGGGAGTGCACGGACGCCATTGTTGAAAAGGCCATCATAAGGTTCAAGAACCGCAGCCTGCCCGTGGAGATCCCGAAGATTAAAAATCCCGGCGTCTTTGGTTTCTCCCATGAATATGTCAATTATATGCTCGGCGGCACCTTCAGGGCATCCTATGTGCCTCTTAACGACAACATAATCAATGGAAGAATAAGGGGCGTAGCAGGTGTCGTGGGCTGCACCAATCCCCGGGTTAAGCATGACTGGGTCCACGTGGAACTGGTAAAGGAGCTTATAAAAAATGATGTGCTTGTTGTCCAGACCGGCTGCGCACAGATAGCCCTGGCAAAGGCCGGACTCTGCACGCCAGAGGCTGCACACTTTGCGGGGCCGGGTCTTAGAGAGGTATGCGAGACCGTGGGTATGCCGCCGGTCTTAGGATTGGGCTCATGTGTTGACAACAGCAGGATACTGATTGCATGCGCCGAGATGGTGAAAGTCGGTGGTCTTGGCAACAGCATAGCCGACCTGCCTGTTGCGGGCGCAGCGCCCGAATGGATGAGCGAAAAGGCAATCTCAATAGGTCACTATTTTGTGGCATCCGGTGTATATACGGTATTCGGAGTGTCCTTTCCGATCATTAAAGAAACCAAATTCTATAAGCTCCTCAGCGAGGGGCTTGAGGGCATGGGGTTCGGGAAATGGGGTTTTGCCGTTGACCCCTATGAGATAGCCCGCATGATGATCTCTCATATAGATCGTAAGAGAAAGGCCCTGGGGATAGATAAGGCCAGGGAAAGGGTGCTCATGGATATGTCGGACAGGCAGAAACTTGAAGCAAGTTAGAATTCAAATATTGATATTTGAGTTAAAACTTAATATTATTAAAATCAAAAAGATTGCATCAGGAGGACACGACTATGAGTAAATATGAATGTACGGTATGCGGATATGTTTACAATCCTGAAGACGGAGACCCCGACAACGGGATAGAGCCCGGAACAGCCTTTGAAAATCTTCCCGAAGACTGGGTCTGCCCTGTATGCGGGGCGACAAAGGACCAGTTTGAAAAGGTTGCCTAGTGTTAACTTATATCAATAAGCAATACTAATATATCATATAAATAGGGCAAGCTATGAAACCTGTAGAAATTGCAGACGGGATCTACTGGGTCGGCGTTATTGACTGGAATATCAGGGATTTTCACGGTTATTCCACTCACCTAGGCTCAACATACAACGCCTATCTGATAATGGATGAAAAGATCACCCTGATCGACACGGTCAAAAGTGAATTCACTGATGATTTTCTTGAAAAGATAAGCGCGATCGTTGATCCGGCAAAAATCGATTACGTGATAAGCAATCACACGGAGATGGATCATTCCGGAGGCCTGCCTCAGACAATGAAGCGTATAGGAGAGGATAAGCCGGTCTTCTGCTCCAGGATGGGGCACAAAAACCTCTCCATGCATTTTACCGGTAAATTTAATTACACCCCGGTCGAAGACCGCGGCAGCCTGAGCCTTGGGAAAAGGTCCCTTACATTCCTGGAAACAAGGATGCTTCACTGGCCTGACAGCATGTTTACCTATGTCAATGAAAACGGCATCCTCTTTTCCAGCGACGCCTTCGGACAGCACTATGCGTCGGTCGAACGATTTGACGACCAGCTTAAAGAAGATATAATGCCCCATGCAAAAAAATATTTTGCCAACATACTGCTCCTATATTCTCCGTTAATCCTCAAACTTGTTGACAGACTTAAGGCCATGAATCTTTCACCAGCCATGATCTGCCCTGACCACGGTGTCATGTTCAGGGAAAACCTGGGAAAGATAGTGAATGCCTATGTGGAATGGAGCCTGCAACGGCCTAAAAGAAAGGCGGTTATTGTCTATGACACCATGTGGCACAGCACTGAAAGGATGGCCTTTACCATAGCCGAAGCCATGGGGCATGCCGGGGTTGATGTAAGACCCATGCATCTCAGAAAATGCGACAGGAGCGATATTATTACCGAGGTCCTAGACGCCGGCGCGGTTATTATTGGCTCTCCAACCCTGAATAACGGACTTTTCCCCACCGTCAGCGATTTTCTTACCTACATGAAAGGGCTTAAGCCCCGGGATAAGATAGGCGCGGCCTTCGGATCCTACGGCTGGAGCGGCGAATCTGTAGATCTGGTCAACCGGGCGCTTGAAGATATGAAATTTAATGTCCTGTTTCCGGGACTGAAAATTCAATACGTCCCTGATTACGAAGGAATTGCCACCTGCAAAGATTTCGCTGAAAAGATCGCGCAGAAATTGCCCCTTGAGGCTTAAGTTCAAATCAGGGCATAACCGTTGATTTATCTCCGGCATTTTGCGGCCCTGAATGCGTTCATTTAGGAGATCCCATTTCACCGGATAATCACGTACGGCAACGAGGCAAATAAAATGAATCTTGATCCCATCTTCAAGGCAAAGACAATGGCTGTAATAGGCGTATCTTCTCATAACGACAGCCACCCGGCCAATGTAATATACAACAAGAATCATTTCCGTTATCCGCTTACCGTATATCCCGTAAACCCCAAGGGAGGAACGATAAAAAGGGAGACCCTTTATCGTGATATTACGGACATACCCGATAAGATTGACCTGGCAGTGATAGCGGCAAGGGCCGATTTTGTCCCGGATATTATGGAAAAATGCATTCGTCATGAAGTAGGAGGGGCGGTTATCATCTCCGGGGGCTTTGCGGAAAGCGGAAAAGGCAATATCCAAAAGCGAATGACGGATATGGCACGTGAGGCCGGCTTCCCGTTTATCGGTCCTAACTGCCTCGGGATCTATTCACCTCAAAGGATAGACACCCTTTTCCTGCCCGCGGAACGGCTGATACAGCCCAGTCCCGGCAATGTGGCCTTTGTAAGCCAGAGCGGGGGAGTCATGGTGGATAGCATGGTCAAGTTTACGCGCCAGGGCATCGGCATATCAACGGCAACAAGCATAGGAAACAAGGCCCTGATAAGGGAGATAGACATGATCAATTACCTTGCAGGCGATCCCCGGACCAGGGTAATTGTTCTATATATCGAAGGATTCGAAAAAAATGAAGGCAGGAGGTTCGTCCTTACTGCGGAGAGATGTCCGAAGCCTGTTGTTGTAATGAAGGGGGGGAGGAGTCATGCCGGCAGTAAGACAGTATCCAGTCACACCGCCTCAATGGCCGGGGATTATCGTGTCTTTTCGGACATCATGAAACAACACGGCATCCTTGAAGCAAGAAACGAGATGGAACTGGCGTCCTTTTGCGAGGCATTGAGCAGTTATCAGAAGTGCATCAGCGGCAAGATAGGGATCATAACGGTCAGCGGAGGTCACGGCGTTGTAGCGGTGGACAATTGCGAGGATCTGGGTCTGGATGTGCCACAACTTTCCGAGGCGACAAGAGATGCAATCAGGGAGCATTTTTCTTCAAGCATACGATCCATAGCTTCCCTTTCCAATCCCATAGACCTTACGGGAAGCGCGCTTGACGATGACTTCCTTGCCGCGGCCAATGTACTGGTAAAGTCAAAGGAGGTGGATTGCCTGCTTGTACTCATACTGCCCTATTCACCCGGCATAAGCGCAGAACTTGGCGCAAGGATCAGCCATATATGCAAGACAGAAGACAAACCTGTAATCGCCTATATCCCAAACGAAGAAAAATACGCAATGCTTATTGAAGGGTTTGAATTAAACAAAGTGCCTGTTTCCTATTCCGTTGAGGGTGCGGTATTGATGGCAAAGGCGCTTATGAGAGACGAAAAATGCTGAATAAAGAAATTATCGAGATTGTAAATAATTTTAAAAAGACAGGGTGGATGCCGGAGCCAGAGGCAAAAAGGCTTTTCGCCATGGCCGGGCTGGATATACCCGGATTTGCCTGGGCGCATACACCGGAAAAGGCTTTCAGGTTTGCCGATCAGACAGGTTTCCCTTTAGTCGCGAAGGTTGTATCGCCGCGTATAATCCATAAGTCAGACGTAGGGGGCGTGATTACGGGCATTGACTCAAAGGACAAGCTTGAAATGGCTTATCATGCATTTTCTAAACTGGATGGTTTTGACGGGATGCTTGTAGAGGAGACGGTGACAGGCCAGGAGCTTATAGTAGGCGCCAAGATAGACTATCAGTTCGGTCCGGTGATACTCCTAGGCATCGGAGGGACGGGCGTGGAGATCTACCAGGATGTCACAATGAGGATGACGCCCATAGATAAGGGGGATGTAATATCCATGATCGATTCATTAAAGGGCGGGAAAATCCTCCGGGGCTTCCGCGGCGGAGAGCCTGTCAATCTGGATGCGCTGACACTCCTGTTGTCTGGATTTTCTTCCCTGGTAACCGATCTTGAAGAACATATACAGTCCATTGACCTTAACCCTGTGATGTGCTCCGGCAAGAGGTGCGTCATAGCGGATGCAAGGATCATTTTGAATGGCACAAATCTTGCTTAAAATTAATCCTGTTATTCTTCTGTCTTATGGGTCGAATTGAACCTTTTTATCGGAAGACCTCACTAATTTACGGTTAGGATCTTGCGTGGGACCATTGTCTAACCTGTGAGGCAGAGGCGCCCTATTTTTAAAATATGATAAATTTTTGAAATTCAATTACGGAGGAAAAAAGTATGGGGAAACGAATATCGATAATTATTTGTGCATTGACTATTACCTTGGGTTCCGCTCTGACATGCACGGCCGCAGGATTTCAGTCTATCGGTTACAATGCCATATCCATGGGCGGAGCAGGCGTGGCATACACCAGCGGAAGCTATGCCGCATATTATAATCCAGCATTGCTTGCATCACACAAATACGGCATGGAGATAAACATCTCTCCGGGCGTTGGATTCAGGGAACACAACCTGGCAGATCATATTGATACGCTGGCTGATATAGGGATTGAGGAAACCATGAATAACCTGAGCAGCCTCAATTTCCCAGGTATTGAGACCGCGGCTTCAGGCTCAGAAATTACCACCAGCCAGGAATATACTACCCTCCGGGAAAACCTTAGTACCATCCAGACCGAGTTAGGGGCCATGTCCGGCAGCAACGGCCTCGAAGTGGCCCCTGGTGTGACTGTCGGGGTTCAGGTCAGGAACCTGGGGTTCGGCATTTACGGCCTGTCGGATGTAGCAGCTTCAGCAATCATAGACCCCCAGAGACTCGATATAGTAGTCCCTGTGGAGTCGGGATACGGACAACATTATGTGCAATATGATCCGGCAGCAGACACCTTCACTGTCAGGGACGAGGAATACTATGAAGGCAATTCCTTGGAATATGCCGTACAGGAACAGACAACAACCATCCACGTCATAGGATTGACATATCTTGAGATCCCCGTGGCCTACGCCCACAAATTCGAGACCTCCTTCGGCGATCTGAGTGTCGGAGGGGCGTTTAAGATTATGTCCGGCAACACCTATAAAATGTACCGGCCCGTTGATACCGAATCGGGCGATATCTCGGATGACATCGACGACTACGAAAAAAAGAGCACAGCCTTTGGTGTTGATGCCGGCGTGCTCTACAATCCCCCGGTATTAAACAATCTATCCCTGGGCATGGTAATGAAGAACATCAACACACCAAAGTTCGATGTCATCGACGGTAGCGAGCTTGAATTCAAACCTATGGCAAGATTCGGCGCGGCCTACAGCGCGATACTGGATCGTTTGACATTCGCAATGGATATGGATTTAACGGAGAATGACGGTTACATCCCGGGTTATAAGGAGCGTTATATGGGGGGAGGGGTTGATTTCCATCCCTTCAGCTGGCTTTCCGTAAGGGCCGGCCTTATGAAAAATATCGCCGAAAGCGATGAAGGGACCATGATGACAGCCGGATTTGGTTTTGGGTCCAAATGGTTCCAGTTTGATGTTGCCGGCCAGTATTCCACGGATGAGGGCCATTATAAAGGCGACGACTATCCCAGGAGCGGAAGGGTGCAGGTCTCCCTCGTATCCAAATGGTTTTAATAAGCCGCGCATCTGAAAGCCTTAAAGAATGATTTTCAGACGTCCCCGATCCCGTAAAGAAAGCAAAACTTTTAAACGGTATCGGGGACCTTTATAAAATCTTATTTATCAGTTAACGATATATTCCTTTCTCTTCATCAATTCCTTCAGATCCTTAACCACGGGCACATGATCGTAAGGATAAGACGACTCCGCGTAATACATCGCGGTAGATAGTGTGCCGGGGCTTGGGGTGAAGACCTGTACATCCGTTGTCTTAATGCCCAGTGATCTGAGTTTCACCTTCATGGAGACAACATCATCCCATGTCTCGCCCGGATGGCCTGTAATCAGGTAAGGGGCAAGTTCAACCCTTCTCTTTAACTTTACATTTATAGAATTGAATAACCGTACAAAGGATTCAAAGGTTTCAAAGCCCGGTTTCCCCATGAGTTTAAGCACACTATCCTCTGTGTGTTCAGGGGCGACGCGCAGATAGCTTCCCGAGTGATAGGCCATGATCTCTTCAAGAAGCTCGGGAAATTGCAGGAGCAGGTCGTATCTTATCCCTGATCCTATAAAGATCTTTTTCACACCCTTTACCTTCCTGCAGACCCTTAAGAGTTCAAGATATTCCTTTGGATTTCCAAACATCCTGCATATATCGGGAAACAGGCATGATTGACGAAGACATGCGACATTATTGCAGCCGGCGCCGTACATCTCTGCGGTCGGCCCTCCGATATCCGACACAAATCCTTTCCACTCCGGGTGCCTTAACAGAGAGTGCGCTTCCTTCAGTATGGATTCTCTTTCCCTGGAGATGATGCTTTTCCCCTGGTGGCAGTATATGGAACAGAAGGAGCAGCCCCCTCCACAACCGCGATGTGATGTGATAGAGAAGAGATTCATGCGAAGGGCCGGTGAATAGACACCAGGCTTCAGATGTGCACGGGAGTAATCCTGATCATATGCAAGGGCAAGGTCCGATGGTCCATATGTCTCCGGCGGTTCATCAACAATAAACCTGTTGCCGTGGCGCTGTACAATCCTTTTCCCCTTCAGCATGGCCCTTTGCAGCGCAAGCTGCGCCTCGAGCAGTTTTGTCCTGTCTTCAATTATCTCATCATAGGATGGAATCGATTCAAAGTCTTCGTCCGGCTTAAGACTATTTACTATCCTGGCGGTCCCCGGAATTGCAATGTCCCTGACATGGGCCCCTGCCCTTAACCGGCGGGCGATATTAACGATCTGCCTCTCGCCCATACCGACAACAAGTATATCGGCCCTTGAGTCAAAGAGGATAGAGCGCCTTATGGCATCCT
>JAFGIC010000218.1 GCA_016929815.1 Deltaproteobacteria bacterium | reverse complement strand
GTCAAGATCCAGAGGAGTCAGAAGTTTGGCCCGTATATTTCCATCCGGCAGATCAGAGAACTTTATTTCGGATGCCTCTGATTCAGGGAAGATAACTTTACTTCCGATATCAGCGGAATCCTGAAAAAAAGAGCTCACCTCTATGGCGAGAATCTCCGCCATCTTGAGCAATGCGGGCAAGGAGGGGTAAATGAGATTACTCTCCACCTGCGAAATGGTGCTGGGGGTTACACCAACGAGTTTGGCAAGCTCAGTCTGGGAGAGGCCCCGTTTAGTGCGAAGCTCTTTCAGGCGCATCCCCAAGTCAACCCTGCCTGTTTTCCGTTTTTCAGAATCAAACGTGACATTCAGGTCTTTGGTCCAGTAGCTGTGTGGTTTATCCAATGAATCCAGATCTCTGTTTTCCGCTTTAAGTATAGTTAAGGAGGTCGTGCCTCTCTTTACAGAGAGGTCGATTGCAACCTGGGCGATCTGATTGATCTGGGCCTTAAGACGTGATGAATGGGCCCTTTTCTCCAGGACCCAGTAAGCAACAGTGTTCAGTTCATACAACCTGGGACAGGAGTGAGTATAAAATTTGAGGAGATTATCCTCCCCGCCCCATAGCTCCTGCATGCCGGTCAGGCTTTCAAAGACAAATCGGACATCACCTTCCATCTCTCCGTGGATACCGTAAAAAGCATCCATGACCTTATCCACCTGGCGTGGTTCCTCAACCGTGATAACCCTGCAGGGATACTCAGATCCATTATCTTCATAGAATTTGAGAAAGACTTCCGAACCCTCCCCTTTGCCGTAAGTAAAGCAATCCAGGATGGTCAAGGCGCCGTAATCCGCTAATGTCCCTAATTTCTCCAGGAGATTTCGGGGAGACCGGTCAAAACTCACATAAATGATGGCCCTGTTCTGGGTCTGTGAAGCCTGAATAAAATTAAGACAAAAGACCGAAGCCAGGCTGCCGGCATCATCGTGCCACAGGACATTGTCTCCGATAAAAAGGCCTCCCAATAGACGGTCCAAATGGCTCACGCCTGTTGCTACTCTTGTTCTTTCCATCACAAAAACAACCTCTCTATTTCATCCTGAATATATTTATCATAGGATAAATCAAACAGGTTTTACTGTCAATGACGGAGGATATTTATCATTTTGCACTATGCACTTTGTCACCGTCATATCGGTTCAGGAAAATTGGAGGCCTGTTGCAAGGATGTGTTGAGAAGCAACCTTTACCAGAGCAGTTATATGAGTCCATATGCGGGAGTAGCTTGCCACACAGGATGGAAAGGCGGGCTGGCCTTCTCCACAATCCCGGTTTAGACATCCCGCCCGCCTGATGAGGGGTTATTCATTAAAAAAAGGAGAGGAAAATATAGGTTTTCGACAATATTTTGATTTTAAGGATACGCTTGATTCCTAACACCCAATGTATAGCGTTCGCATTGAAAACCTTCACCCAGGTCACACCATACACAGAAACCGGGCGTTTCTTCAGCAAATGCCATTTTCGGTTCACATTTCCCGCATAGACGTTCTTCTCCAACCTTCATGGGCCCGTCACATGGAACAACGGTCATTGGACAAACGTCGATACACGCGCCGCAGTTTCTGCAAAGATCCGAATGCAGATTAAACGGGGTCTCAACGCGGCGATCCTTGCCGCGCCCTACAAAACCAATCGCCTTGACCCCATAGCGACCGGTGCAAACCTGGACACAACGTCCGCAAAGGATACAGTCGTTGTTTCTGAAGGGATAACGGACTTCCTTTACCCCGCAACGTATGGCGATGTCCTGAATAGCGCGGGAGTTAGGCGCCTCCGCAACGATTAACTCCGCGATATTGCGACGCAGTTTCCTGACCTTTTCTGTATTGCTCAGGATCACCATGCCTTCCTCTACAAGCAAAGTGCAGGAGGTCGTGATTTTTGCCCGGCCGTTCACAACATGCTCTACAATGCACAGCCGGCAGGCGCCGATATCTGAAAGATATGGAACATGACACAGATGAGGAATGCAGATCCCGTATTCGAGAGCAGCATCCAGTACGCTCGTCCCCTTTGGTGCACGAATAGACATACCGTCAATATTTATAGTCACTTTTTGAACCATACTATACCTCGCTATTTAACTTTTATCGCTTCAAAAGCACATTCACTTCTACAGATCCCGCACTTCTGGCACAACTCCAAATCAATTTCATGCGCTTGCTTTCTTTCACCTGTGATTGCCCCATGAGGGCATTCCCTCTTGCAGATGCCGCAGCCTGAACATAGCTCGGGGTCGATAAAATACGTGATCAATTCCTGACACACGCCGGCCGGGCATTTTTTTTGTCTGATGTGTGCGTCGTATTCCTCGCGGAAGTAGCGCAACGTGGAAAGCACTGGATTTGCAGCCGTCTTGCCTAACGCGCAAAGAGACGTTTGGCTCACAGTCTCGGCCAAGTCTTCCAGGAGATCTATTTGTTCAGGTTTACCACGGCCTTCCGATATATCAGTAATGATCTCCAGCATGCGGTCAATTCCCAGGCGACATGGCACGCACTTTCCGCAGGACTCGTCCTGTAAAAATGTGAGGAAATATTTTGCCACATCAACCATGCATGTTTCTTCATCCATAACTACAATGCCGCCGGAGCCAATCATGGAGCCTGCATCGGCAAGCGCGTCAAAATCAAGGGGGAGGTAAAATTTGTCCAAGGGAAGACAGCCACCTGAAGGGCCGCCGGTCTGAACCGCTCGGATGGGCTTGCCCGTTGGACCGCCGCCGATATCAAACACGACGGTATTGAGGGTCGTTCCCATTGCTATCTCGACAAGACCAGTGTTTTTTATTCGACCTGTTAGTGCGATTATCTTGGTTCCTTTGCTGTTTTTTGAACCCTTGGAACCAAACCATTTTGAACCGTTCAGGATTATGGACGGGACATTGGCCCATGTCTCAACATTATTCAATGTGGTTGGCTTGTGCCAGAGACCGTCAAGCACCGTGTGGATATCCTTTGGACGGGGTTCACCGACTTTACCTTCCAGGGAGGCTATTAGAGCTGTTGATTCGCCACATACAAATGCTCCACCACCCCTGGCTATTTCAACGTCAAAGGAAAATGATGACCCCAGTATGTTCTCGCCAAGAAGCCCAATTTCTTTAGCCTGCTGAACGGCAAAGCGGATATGCTCCACGGCAAGGGGATATTCATTGCGGACGTAAACCTTCCCCTGCCAGGCGCCGATGGCCCACGCACCGATCATCATACCCTCGAGAACCAGATGAGGGTTTCCTTCCAGGACACTACGGTCCATGTATGCGCCGGGATCGCCTTCATCCGCATTACAGACAACATATTTCTCATCACCCGGAGCATCCCGGCATTCAGTCCACTTCTGGCCCGTGGGGAAACCGCCCCCACCACGACCCCTCAAACCAGCGTCCTTGATCTCTTTGATGACTGTCTCAGGTGACATTTCAGCAAGGGTTTTTGCGATAGCCGAATAACCCCCGATAGCAATGTAATCCTCGATAGAGCATGGATCTACCTCCCGGTTTTGGGCTAATAACTGGCGATCCTGGAAAAGGTAGAAGGGAATCTCCGACTCGGTCTGAATGGTTTTGCCAGAAACCGGATCCGTGTAAAGGAGTCTTTCGATAACCTCCCCATTATTGACGGTTTTGAAAATAATCTCCTCCGCGTCATCCGGCGATACGTGGCAATAGAATGTGTTGGCAGGCTCTATAACCACGATCGGACCTTGTTCGCAAAAGCCGTGGCATCCCGTGGAACGCAGCAGAACGCTCTTTTCCATCCCTTGCTTAAACAGTTCCTTTTTGAGAGCATTAATGAGGTCCCGGGATCGTGATGCCTTGCACCCTGTCCCCCCACACACTATCAGAGTGGTCTGGAAGCTGTTGCGATAATTTTGAAGGTCCGTCCTAAGTGCCTCCAGATCACCAATGGTATTAATCTTAGCCATGTGAAAAATCCTCCGGCGAACGATCGCCAAGTGACTCGATTAGTTTCCGCATCATACCCGGGTTCATGTGATGATGACATGATCCGTTTTCAGTAACAACCGGTCCAAGCGCGCAGGCTCCAATGCAATTAACATGCTCAATAGTGAAAAGTCCGTCCTTTGTCATTTCCCCAGGAGAAACGCCGAGTTGTCCGGTAGCCTGATTTAGAATCATTTTCGAGCCACGTACATGGCATGCTGTGCCCGTACATACAGTAATTATGTTCTTCCCACGAGGCTTCAACGAAAAGGCCTTATAGAAAGATGCAACGCCGTATACCTCAGTGAGAGGCACTCCCAGCTCCCTTGATACGCCCCTCATGGCCTCTTCCGAGACATATCCATACCGTTCCTGAACGTCCTGAAGCACTTCAATAAGCTGATGTGGTTGGCTTCTACGTCCCTCCAGGATTGAAGCAAGTTTTAAATCCGTCATAAAGCCCTCCTTTGGTTGGTCATTTTATAATTGACAAGACAAAGCTTATAGGGCAAAGTTTTTTGAGTAAATACAATAAAAATACACTTATAATACCTATTTAGTATAGGCATTATAAGTGCCAATTTTATGCCTATTTAATACCATATTATAATAGGCAAAAGGAAAACTATCCATGGTGAGGGATAAATCTCAATTATTGCGGACTGCCGGTAAGGATTTTCAAGGCTCGGCCAAAGACCTTTTCCGTCTCTGGCAAATTCCTTTTAACGAAGAAAATGACCCGTCAAAGCTTATGATTGCACTTCGCGAACGGATCAAAGAATTGAACTGTCTATACGGGGTAGCGCAGTTGGCCGAACTTCATACCGATTCGATTGAAGATCTTTTAAGCGACCTTGTGAACTTCCTGCCCCATTCTTGGCAGTATCCTGAGATCACCTGCGCAAGGATTCTGTTTAATGAAAAAACATATAAAAGCAAGGGATTCAAGATCACCAAGTGGCGGCAGTTATCACGAATTCTCATGTATAATGAACCGGTAGGTGAAGTCTCCATATTCTATCTCGAAGAACGTCAGCCGGCCGATGAGGGACCGTTCCTCAGGGAGGAACGCGCTTTACTGGATGCCTTGGCTGAACGAATCGGAACCGCTGCGGCTCGGATTGCCGCTGAACTTGAATTACAGGAGATTAACAAACAGCTTACCTTGGAACGAAAGGCTTTAAAGGATGCCAACACCGCTCTTAGAGCGGTGTTGGCAAGGATCGAGGAAGAAAAAAAGGAGGCCTGTAGGAATATTCAGGTGAACGTGGATAAGATTATTATGCCGATTTTGCATACGCTGACACTGGGTTTATCCCAGACCCAGAGGAAATACGCTGAGATGTTAAGGACAAACCTTGAGGACCTCGTCTCTCCCTTTGTCAACAATTTGTCCAAGACATACCTTTCCCTGACCCCGACTGAAGTCAATATCTGTAACATGATTAGAAGCGGATCGCAAACCAAGGAAATCGCCGAGATTCGAGGTGTGTCCGCAGCTACAATTAATCGCCACCGGGAACACATACGAAGGAAACTTAAAATTACTAACAGTGACATTAATCTGATGACATACCTGCAATCGAGTAGATGGAATAAAATATAAAGCAGTCTCTGAATAGCATCATCAACTGCCGGCTAATCATACAATTTTGTATAATAAAATCCAGAAGAACTACAATATTGAAATATTAAATAATTACATTTTATATCCTAACTGATTCTAATTTCGTTTTACCAATAAAATACATGTAACATTCATAAGGCACGGATCTTGCGAACCATTCTTCTAATAATCATTGAGGAGGTATGCTTATGGACACAGGAGACACCGCTTTTGTCTTGGTTTCCGCGGCACTGGTCTTGCTGATGACACCCGGCCTTGCGTTGTTCTATGCCGGGATGGTGCGAAGCAAAAACGCTTTGGGAACTATTATGCAGAGTTTTATTATAATAGGCCTTATAAGCCTGGAGTGGATCCTGTGGGGTTACAGCATGACCTTTGGTCCCGATAAATTCGGGATCATAGGCGGATTGGAATGGTTCGGATTAAGGACTGTTGGCATGTCGCCACACCCGGTGTACGCTCCCACCATCCCACATCAGATTTTTATGATTTATCAGTGCATGTTTGCGGTTATTACCCCGGCTCTGATTACCGGCGCTTTCGCGGAGAGGATGAAATTCGGACCTTTTCTCCTCTTTACACTTTTATGGTCCACTTTTGTTTACAATCCCCTTGCCCACTGGATATGGGGCAATGGTGGCTGGCTCGCCAGACTCGGTGCCCTTGATTTTGCCGGAGGCGTTGCCGTCCATGTGAGCTCGGGAGTCGCCGCCCTGGCCGCTGCCGTTATATTAGGAAAACGAAAAGGTTATGGTTCAGAGGAATTGAAACCGCATAATCTCCCGATGACCCTTCTGGGAGCCGGCATCCTCTGGTTTGGATGGTTTGGTTTTAACGCCGGAAGCGCTTTGGCGGCAGGTTCACTTGCCGGAAGCGCCTTTGTCGCGACCCACATTGCCGGCACAACCGGTGCTATGGCATGGATAGCAATGGAATACAAGTTAGGGGGCAAAGCAACAACGTTAGGCGCCGCAAGCGGTGCTGTGGCAGGATTGGCAACGGTAACCCCGGCGTCCGGCTTTGTGGGACCGATATCCGCTGCCATTATCGGGATCATTGCCGGTGTTGGCTGCTACTTTGGAATAATGGCGAAGAATAG
>JAFGIC010000217.1 GCA_016929815.1 Deltaproteobacteria bacterium | reverse complement strand
GATAGACCTCACAGGGTTATTGTCCTCCTCTGATTGCTCATCGGATATTGATGTATTAAACGGGATTGCTTATAACCCTGACAGCAACACAATATATGTCACAGGGAAATACTGGTGCAGGTTGTTTGAGCTGGAGGCAGTGCCATGACCAATCTATCACACATCGACTATTCCCACCTGGACAGGCCGGAGGCGCTGACAGGCCTCTTCCATCCAAGGCCTGAGTACGAGTCCGGGAGCAAACCTGCCAACGCAACCGACCTGCTCATACCTGTCGCAGACGGCGTAGCTGTGGGCGCACGTTTTTATATGGCAGACAGATCCTCCCCCAACATCCTCTTTTTTCATGGAAACGGGGAGATCGTATCGGATTATGACGACCTTGGCCCTCTTTACAACCGCATGGGAATGAACTTTCTGGCAACAGACTACCGTGGCTATGGCAGATCAACAGGCATCCCAACTATAACAGACATGATGAAAGACAGTCATGCGGTCTATGAGTTCACAAGGGGTTGGCTGAAAGAAAACGGATATAGCGGCGCCTTTATTGTGATGGGAAGGTCCCTCGGCAGCGCCTCTGCCCTTGAAATCGCCAACTATTACATGGAGCAGATCCAAGGACTGATCGTGGAAAGCGGTTTCGCATACACAGGTCCTCTGCTGGAATTCCTTGGGGTAAACACATCATCAATCGGCTTTACAGAGGAAAAAGGCCTGAGAAATCTTGACAAGATGCGGACGTGGGGGAAACCTGTGCTTGTGATCCATGCCGAGTTCGATCATATTATCCCGTTTTCTGAAGGTCAGGCCCTTTATATGACCTGCCCATCGCCTGATAAGACATTTCTCAAGATCTCAAACGCCAACCACAATGACATATTTGAAAAAGGATTGGACACATATATGAAGGCGGTTAAAACCCTCTGTGAAAAGGCAGGGAAACAACCCTTTTAGATAATAACCTTCAGTTCATCAAGCCATATCTTAAGGAGATCCAGGCTTATCCTGTTATCTGTTGCCGGAAGCCTGCCCGTTTTAATGGCCGGGACAAGCCAGTCCAGGGCGGACCGGACATCCTGAACCGTTACCGTCACGCCTTTTTTCTTCAGGATAGTGTCCCTGTACCGAAGCGTGGATTTTATCAGGACCCTGAAGACCTCTTTCAAGGGCCCATTATCCTGATCCGCATCTTCAGCCAGGCCTGAGAAGAGCATGTAAATTTCCTTATCCTCCAAGCGTCATATCTCCCCTGATTGCATAACACCGGTAAGTCTTTTAAGAAACCATTCATGGTGATGGCTTAAAGCCTACTGCTGACAGCCTATCTCTTTTTTGCCTGTTCTATCAGTTCCAAGAGGCTCATCACCTTGGTTTTCCGCTCCCCTTGAAATGCCCTCTCCCATTCCTCCGGCGTCAGTGTCTCCCTCAGATACTCGGCCACTGGGAAATGCTCGAACCAGCAGTCAAGGATCTTATAACAAGGTATCCCCATGTTCTCCGAACGGCAATAGGAGAAGAAGATGGGGTGGCCCAGTCTCGGGCACCTGATCTTATAGTCATCCGGCGGCGGTTTTATGTTCTCTGTCATTCAATCTCCTCTTTCTTACTTTTCAGGCTATTACCATATCACCGCTACGCGGCTCTTACAGTGCCCCCCTATCCGCTGTAGCTTTAGCATAGGCCGATCAACCTCTCATCCTCTCAAGTTCTTATCTTCTACTCCTCACTCTTTCCCCTCTTCTCTATCCTCTTTCCCCTCTTCTCTATCCTCTTTCCTATTCGCTCCCTGCTGTCCTTCATTATCCTCATCCCCTGCCCCGTACTCCCTCTTTCTCCTCCAGACCCTGTAAAATCCTATTATGAGGGCTACTGCCGCAAGAAAAAACAGGGCCTCGTAAAGGTTGTTAATCACGACGCTGGTCCAGGTAGCCTTTTTCTCCAGGCTTTTGTGCCAGTCTCTTTCCATCTCATCAAGTGACAATGAAAAGGTCTTCATCACTGCATTGTCTATATCATCTCCGGCACTCAGGGATCTCAGGATGCTTAATATTGCTTCTATCCCTTTCAGACGGATCATGTATTCAATAAAGTCCTTGCTCTCGGCATAGGCAAGGGCCATCATGCCCTCCTCATCGGGGAAGGCTTCATTTAGATATTTTAGCTTTATAATCCTGTTTTGTAAAACTGCCCTGGTCAGGACCTGCCTCTTTTCAACAACAATATCGGCAAGCCCTCCGCTGACCCATTGTGCGATGCCTTCGTCCAGCCACCTGGGGAGGCGTTCGGACTCTATCCCGTCATGCAGGAGCAAATGACATAATTCATGTTTGAGTATGGATCCAAGGTCAAAAGGATCGGTCTTTATCCTTGAATAGTCAATGACAATAATGTTCCTGTCCGGCAGCGCATAGGCCACTGTAAGGTCATTTCCTGACATCATTTTAAATTGATTAATATCCCCCACCAGGACAACTCCGGGCTTAAAATCAACCTTCCATCCGATTATCCTTTCGAGCTCTTTCTTGATTGAAGGATAAATGTCAGCGGTCTCCATGGCAACTTTTTGCAGTCCTTCATAATACAGGACATCAAGTTCAATGCCCTCCAGGACGCCTTCCTGCGCATTAACCGTCAAATCCAGTGGGGAAAGAAGTATCAGAATTAATAGAAAGAAGATCCTGCATGTCGGATAATGGAAGGTCATTTGTAAAATCCGTTGGGGATGAAGCGGGTAAAACGAAAAACCCCCATAAGAACTGTAAGATCCTACGGGGGTTTTCAGAAGATTCCTTGAATATCTATTTTACCGCATCTTTTAAAGCCTTGCCGGCCGTAAACTTGGGGACTCTTTTAGCCTTGATCTTGAGTTCTTCCCCTGTCTGTGGGTTTCTGCCCTTTCTTGCCTTCCTTTTGGCTGTCCCGAATGTGCCGAACCCAACCAATGTTACTGAACTGCCCTTTTTCATTGTCTTGGCAATGGTTGAAAATACGCAATCAACGGCTGCTGCCGCTTCTTTCTTCGTACTTACGACCTTTGCCACCTCTGCTACAAGTTCACCCTTATTCATCTGCGCCTCCTTTTAAAAAGTTGTGATAAAAATGATGTTGCAAAAGACGATAAAGAATTATTCAACAAATATCAAGCATAAAATTGATGAATAATCATTTTTCCCCGCTATTTACCTGTATTTCAGGCCCTCCCATGCCTCATATGTTAAATCAT
>JAFGIC010000216.1 GCA_016929815.1 Deltaproteobacteria bacterium | reverse complement strand
TGTGACAAGACAGGCAATGGTCAGGGCGGGCATTCCTAAGGAAACGCCGGCTGCCACAATAAATAAGATATGCGCATCAGGGATGAAGGCGGTTGCCCTGGGCGCCCAGGCCATCAAGGCCGGGGATGCAGAAATAGTCCTCGCAGGCGGCATGGAGAGCATGAGCACCATACCCTTCGGAATTCCAAGCGCCCGCTGGGGTGCGAGGATGTTCAATACAGAGCTTATTGACCTGATGGTTATGGACGGCCTTTTTGAGATATTCTACGGATATCACATGGGTGTTACAGCCGAGAATATCGCCGAAAGATACAGTATCTCCAGGCAGGAACAGGATGAACTCGGCGCCCTCAGCCACAAGAGGGCATTGGACGCCATAGCAAAGGGTTATTTCAAGGATGAGATAATCCCTGTGCCGATCCCGCAGAAAAAGGGTGAACCTGTCCTGTTTGCCACCGATGAGAGGCCCATGGAAACAAGCGTGGAAAAGATGGCCAAACTGCCAACGGCCTTTAAAAAGGACGGCACTGTAACGGCAGGCAACGCATCGGGCATTAACGACGCGGCAGCGGCCCTTCTTCTCATGACCCCAGAAAAGGCCAAGGAGATGGGACTTAAACCCCTTGCCAGGATAAAGGCATATTCATCGGCCGCCATAGACCCTGCATATATGGGGCTTGGCCCTATCCCGGCTGTAAGGAAGATCCTGAAGAAAGAAGGGCTTTCGATAAATGATTTCGGTACTATTGAATTAAACGAGGCCTTCGCGTCTCAGGCAATCGCCTGCATCAGGGAACTGAATTGCGACATCGAAAAGACCAATATCCACGGATCGGGCATCTCCATAGGCCACCCGATCGGCGCCAGCGGCGCAAGGCTCCTTGTGACCCTGATAGGGGTAATGGAGAGAGGCGACCATGAACTCGGTCTTGCATCCCTTTGCATAGGCGGAGGCCAGGGTATGGCAATGGTGCTTGAGAGGATATAGAGATTATGGACTACACCAACATCCTTTTCAGTAAAGAAGGGAACATTGCAGTATTAAAATTCAACAGGCCGAAGGCCTTAAATGCCGTGAATCCTGATGTTTTCCGGGAAATGAACGACGCCCTGGATAAAATAATGTCCGACAGTTCGATCAGGGTTCTGGTATTGACAGGTGAAGGGGAGAAGGCCTTTGTCGCAGGGGCCGATATATCCCATATGGTTAATCTTACTCCCCTGCAGATGAAGGAGTTTTCACGAAACGGGCAGGCATTCCTATTCAGGCTTGAAAGACTCCCCGTACCGGTCATTGCCTGTGTAAACGGCTTTGCGCTTGGAGGCGGGTGTGAGATTGCCATGGCGTGTGATTTTATCTATGCCTCGGATAACGCAAAGTTCGGTCAGCCTGAGATTACACTTGGGGTTATACCGGGTTTTGGAGGCACACAGAGGCTGTCAAGGCTTGCGGGAAAGGCAATGGCCAAGGAGCTTTGCATGACAGGGGCAATGATAAGCGCCCAGGAGGCGAAGGATATAGGAATGGTCAACAGGGTCTTTCCCAGGGAAAAACTCTGGGAAGAGACAATGAAGACAGCCGCAAGTATCGCGGCCAAGGGAAGGGTTGCGCTGCGTGCCGTCAAGGAGTGCATCGACAGGGGTTTTGATGTGGATCTTCAGAACGGTTGCAATATTGAATCAGAGGCCTTTGGCCTGATGGCAACCAGCCCGGATAAGAAAGAGGGAATGACGGCCTTTCTGGAAAAGAGGGCGCCTGAATTCAAGGGGGATATGTATTAGCTGTTTCCATGTCCACCCTGTTTGAATGTTACAGAGATATTATTCCTGATTTCAATCTTTTTCTTGAAAGCCTTTCAAGGCCGATGCCGGTTCACCTTCGGGTCAACAGCTTGAAGGTGGAGCCGGCAGACCTTGTTTCCATGCTTGGGGAAAGGGGTGTAGATCTCAGGCCGTCAAGTCAGCTGGATAATCATCTTTATAATGCCGCTTCACTGGAATCCCCCGGAAATCTCCCGGAATATCTCCTGGGGTATATTCATCCCCAGGCCCTTACATCATGCCTGGCGTCTGTAATCCTCTCGCCTTCTCCTTACGGGTATGTCCTTGACATGTGCGCATCGCCCGGCGGCAAGACATCACATCTTGCCCAGATGATGAATAACAGCGGGTTGATAGTGGCGAACGAGCCCGATAGAAAGAGACACATTCCCCTTGCCCATACCCTTGCAAGACTCGGGGTTGCGAATACCGTGGCAACATCCTATCAGGCGCAGGAGTTTCCTTTAAGCCAGCGCTTTGATTATGTGCTGGCGGATGTGCCGTGTTCCGGAGAGGGTAGGGTGAGGATCGTCAATAATTATGGCGACACGTCCGGACGCCCTGCAAAAGGCACAGGGCGCAGCATGAGAGGGATTCAGAAAAGGCTGATTCTGCGCGGCTGCGATCTTCTGAAGGACGGAGGTGAGATGCTGTATTCCACCTGCACATATAATCCGGAAGAAAATGAATCGGTGGTTAATTTCCTGCTTCAAAACAGGGATGTTGCGGTTCTTCCCATTGACCCGGGATTCGGATATGATAAGGGACTTATCAGGTGGAGGGATGAAAAATATGACAGACAACTTGAAGGAACGGCAAGATTCTACCCCCACCGGAACGATTCGGTGGGATTTTTCATGGCCAAGATACGAAAAGGAAGAAAGGTATGATCTCCTATATTATCTTGAAGACAGATTCGGGATCGATACTGCCGTTTTTGACGATTATCTCCTGCTTAAAAAAAACAAAAGCTGGTGGCTGTTAAGAAAATCAGATTATATCAATCAGGCCGCGTTATTGAAGGTATGGATGACCGGGCTTAAGGCCTTTCAGGATGTAGGGAGATTTATTAAACCTACTACAAGGATGATACAGGTCTTTGGACATTACGCGATCCGCTGCGTCCTTCAAATATATGAGGATGATATAAAAAAATTGTCGGAAGGCAAACACATTTCAAGTGACAAGGAGATGGATAACGGCTATATTATCCTATCATTCAGGGGGGCAATATTGGGTCTGGGACTATATATTGACGGCATGGTCACATCTCAAATGCCGAGGAGGGATCTGATCTTATTTGTGGGGTGAATGACGTGCCCTGTGACATGGAGGTCTTTACGGGCGCAAATAATATCTATTACACAACATGACAGGATGTCTAGGAGATTATAGAAAATGCATCATTATCTGTCTTTCAAAAGGAATTCCGTATCCTCCGGAAGCTATGTTATCAGCAATAGAAAAAATGAGATATTGAATGCATATCTCGGCACATGCGTGGGAGTAGCCATATATGACCCCGTTAACGGCATAGGCGGTTTGATCCACCTTCTCCTAGCCGAACCGACGATTGAGGGCAATACAATGGGCAGGCCGGAAAATTATGCCTCAACGGGCTTGCCGATGTTTATCGGGGATCTTTACAAAAACGGGGCAAAGAAGGAGCATCTCAAGGCCGTTGTGGCAGGAGGGGTGCTGGTCGGGCCTGTTTCCGGAATCGATATTAATCTGGATATCGGCGGCAGGACAACAGAGATTGTTGAAAGGCTGCTCAGGAAGGAAGGCATACCTATCGTTAAAATGGAGACAGGCGGTTATTTCAGCTGCTGTTTGAGCATTAACCTCAGCAACTGGGAAAGCGGTATAGATCTTATAAACATGCCTGATGAATCCCATGAAGTCAAATTTAACAGGCCGACTAAAGCCCAGCTCGAAAGGGCTATGGCCGATGTACGCCCCATACCGCAGATCGTGCTGAGGATAATAAGGATGATCCAGGATGAAAACTGCAGTATGTCCGATCTGGCCAAAGAGGTAAGGCAGGAGCAGGTTATTACTGCGAAGGTCATCCGGCTTTGCAATACGGCGTTTTTCCGGCAGAGGCTTAAGGTTGATTCAATTGACAGGGCATTGCTGGTACTTGGTGAAAAGAGACTTCTGCAGCTGGCAATCTCGGCCTCAATGGAGGATTTTTTCCCTGGAGAGACAGGGGGGTATTCATTATGCAAGGGGGGGCTGTTTAATCACGCTGTAGGAAGCGCAGTGATAAGTGAGAAGCTGGCTGCCATTACAGGGCTGGTTCCGGAAGAGATTGCATACACCGCCGGACTTCTTCATGACATAGGGAAGGTGGCGCTTGATCAATATATGGGTCTGGCTTATCCTCTTTTTTACAGAAAGATTCAGTTTGGAGATGAGAGTCTCATAAATGTGGAAAACGAGATATTCGGTGCCACTCATACGGAGATCGGCGGTATCCTGGCCGAACAATGGTCAATGCCGGAAAAGATAGGAGAGGTTATCAAATTCCATCATACTCCGGAACAGGCATGCTTCAGTCCGGAGTTGACACACATCGTATATTTTGCCGACCTTATCCTGTCAAGGTTCATGGTGGGCAATGAACTGGACAGGCTTAATACCGATGATTTCACTGAAAGATTAAAAAGGATAGGAATAAGGCCTGAACAGTTCCCCGGGATAATAGAAAAATTGTCAGGGGAGATCTCCCACCTGTCTCTTTATGAAAAAGAGTGAAGCAAGGCATGAGCCGGTCAAGCACAGCAGGATCCGCAAAAAAGATCATGATCGCGGTAATGGGTTCGCGAGTTCTGGGCCTTGTAAGGGAGATGGTCCTCACCGCCATATTCGGCGCAGGCAAAGAGCTTGACGCCTTTTTAATGGCGTTCCGGATACCCAACCTGCTTCGCGACCTCTTTGCTGAGGGCGCCCTTTCCGTATCCTTTGTAACCACATTTTCAAAAAAGATGGAAACCGAAGGAAAGGCAAGCGCATTCAGGCTCGCGAGCCAGGTCATTTCCTTTGTATGCCTGGTGGTGGGCATAATTACACTGCTGGGAATTTCAGGCAGTGAATGGATTGTAAAACTCATTGCTTCGGGCTTCTACTCGATACCCGGCAAAGGGGAATTGACTGTAAACCTTACGCGCATCCTCTTTCCATTCATATTTTTTGTGTCCCTTGCGGCCGTTTACATGGGTCTGCTGAACAGCCTTGGGAGCTTCGGCCTGCCTGCCTCAGCCTCAACAGCCTTCAATGCCGTATCCATAGTAATCGGTCTTGGCATCGGGTGGTTGATCGACCCCGGTCTAGGCCCTAATGCTATTTATGGTTTTGCTATAGGGACTGTGCTGGGAGGGATTGTACAGTTCCTGATACAGGTGCCCAGATCCGTAAAATTCGGATTTCATTACAGGTGGATACTGGACTGGAAGGACAGCGGACTGAGACAGGTGCTGATACTCACCCTGCCTTCAATAATTGCCGGGGCCGCGGTGCAGGTGAATGTTCTCGTAAATTCCGGGTTTGCATCATGGCTGGGCGACGGGGCTGTCACATGGCTGAACAGTGCCTTCCGTCTTATGCAGTTTCCCATCGGGATGTTCGGCGTTGCCATTGCATCGGTCGTATTGCCCATGGTTTCAAGATCCGCGGCCCAGGCCGATATGGACCTTTTCCGTGATAAGATATCGGAAGGGATAAAGCTCGCCCTGTTTTTAACTGTGCCGGCATCCGTGGGACTGGCAGTGCTTGCCGGACCTATAATCGTCATAATATATCAAAG
>JAFGIC010000215.1 GCA_016929815.1 Deltaproteobacteria bacterium | reverse complement strand
TCCAGCTTATCCATTATCCTGGCTGCCTTTGTGGCATCCATATTGCTGTATAGGGAGACAAGGTGTGTTATCTTCTGATCCTGCAGGGTCTGCCCCTTTTCGGCAATCTCCTTTGCCATGGCAGTCAGTGTTTCCTGCAATTCATTGAGTTGCTCGATCCTGGCATCGACCTCCGCCTGAAGGGGCGCAAGTTCCTGTTCCTTCTTAAGGACAGCAGCCTCCCTTTCCTTCAGCTCCTGTTCTTTTTTCTTTAACTCCGCAGCGGTTGCAACAAGATCAGTGACGGGTTGACCGGCATCCGGCTGCTGGGTGGCCGCCTCCCCTGCAGCCGCCTGTTTTATGATGCCTTCCTGTGATATGGCGATATTCATTCCAGGGACCTTCAGGGTGTCAAAATGGAGATATAAACCGCTTATTACAATCTTGGCTGCCAGGAGGGACATCAGAAAAAGAACCGTGACAAGCATAAATTTTGTTTTCATAGAAACTCCCTTCCGTGCCGCAACACGCCCATTTCGCTCAACTGTTTTTGTTCCATGATATTCAGCATGTTTTTCCATTTCTGAAAATCTTTTTCCTTTAACTTCTCCATAATCTTATATTTCTTTGTCTTGCTGAGTAGGTTTTCAAGCCTTTCCTCTGCCAGTTTTTCCGCTGCTGCTATCTCGGCCTCCTTCAATGCGATCCATATCTTCAAGGCGCCTATGTATGACGAGTAATTTTTTATTATATCGGAATCGGTTTTTCCCCTTAGACACAACGCCAATTCGTTTCTGGAGACATCCATCTCCTGCTGATACCCCAAAAGCTCATCCTTCAGCCGTTTTAACTGCATGCGTGCCCGGGAATATTCAATCTCAGCCTTTTCCTTTTTATGCTGCCTGTAGCCCATGAGGGCCTCGTATCGGAATTTAAAAGCCAAATGGTTGCCCCTCTATGCATTTACCGCAACAGCCTTCTTGCCCGACAATATCCTCGTCATTTCCTTGAATGCATCCGCTATGGTTGAGGAAACATTCACGTTTTGCTGTAGAAATCTGTTAAGTTCATCGATCATCTCAAGGGCGCGATCCGTCCGCCTGTTGTTCCCTTTTTCATAGGCCCCCAGATTCACCAAATCCTCAATCCTCGCATAATCGGCGAGAAGACTCCTGAATTCATAGGCCCGCTCAATATGTTCCTTTTCCGCCACCTCGTTCATCAGCCTGCTGACGCTTGAGAGGATATTTATAGCCGGATAATGTCCCCTTGAAGCCAGTTCCCTGTCAAGTACAATGTGCCCGTCAACAATGGACCTGACCGCGTCCGCGATAGGCTCATTCATGTCATCGCCTTCAACCAGCACAGTGTAGATCCCGGTAATAGACCCTTTCCCGCTGCTCGTTCCCGCCCTCTCCAGGAGTTTCGGGAGATGCGAGAATGTGCTGGGGGGATATGCCTTGTTGGTGGGAGGCTCTCCGGCTGTCAGGCCCACCTCCCTGGATGCCATGGCAAATCTGGTGACCGAATCCATCATGAGAAGAACATCTCTGTTATTGTCCCTGAAAAATTCGGCTACAGCGGCGGCCAGATATGCTCCCCTGATCCTGATAAGGGGCGATGTATCCGAGGTGGCCACTATAACCACGGAACGCCTGAGTCCTTCTTCCCCGAGGTCCCTTTCAATAAACTCTTTTACCTCTCTCCCCCGTTCTCCTATCAACGCAATAACGTTGACATCGGCCTTTGTGTATCTCGCCATCATTCCCAGCAGCACACTCTTGCCTACACCTGATCCGGCCATAATAGCGGCCCTCTGCCCCTTTGCCAAAGTAACCAGGCAATCGATTGCGCGCACCCCCACATCCAGGGGTTCGACAATCCTGTCCCTTTGAAGGGGATTAACCGGCTGCGCGTATAAGGGCATGACGGTTGTAGGCCCTAAGGGGGGACCGTTGTCCAGGGGATTTCCCAGCCCGTCAATCACCCTTCCCAGCATGTCGAATCCGACCTGCACCTCTGCCGCATAACGGCTTGCTATAATGGAACTCCCCGGCTCAACTCCGTCCGATTTATTCAGCGGCATCAGAAGGAGACTGTTGTCCCTGAATCCTATCACCTCGGCGTTTATCGGCGCCGATGCGCCCTTTGATATTATGCTGCATACGCCCCCCAGGGGCATTGCAGGTCCGTTTCCCTCTATTATATTGCCTATTACCCTTGTAACCTGACCTTCAACGCTGACAGGAGACAACGACTCAATCCCCCGGATATATTTTTCAAAGGAGAGCATCATGGTTTATCGCCCGAACCTGATTTATAAAGTCTATCGATCTCTTTTTCCAGATTGTCCAGCTGGTCTTCAATACAGGCATTTATCCTGCCGAACCCCGTCTCCAGGATGCACCCGCCCCTGCTGACAGCCTTGTCTTCCGACAACTGAAACTGCCCTCCCTTTGTAATCGCTGAGATGTCCGGGAGAAGCTTTTTGACCTCATCCATATCATCAGGACTCAGTATAATCCTTACTTTACGTTTATCGGACAGGAATTTCATGGCGTTCTTTATCGTGTTTCCTATTATCCCGCTGTTGTTCCTGACCTCCTCGCCTGTTACCTTCCTGGCAACAAGCATGACAAGCTTGAGCAGTTCTTCCTCCGCCTCCGAGTAAATCCTTGGTTTGAGGTCCCGCAGACCGACAAGCATCTCTTCTATCTGCTTTTTCACCTCTTCCATCTTTCTTTTTTCCAGGGCAAACCCATCCTTTTGTCCCTGCTCGAAGCCCTTTTCATAGGCCTCCTTTTCCAGCCTGGCAAGCCTTTCCTTAAAGTCCTCCTTTTTATTATCGTGGCTTTCTTCCTGCTCAACCAGGGGAAAATCCCATGAAGAAACCGGCCCGTACGCGGAATGGCCTTTGCTGAAATCGGATAATGGAACTCTGTTTTCTTCGCACTTAACTTCCTTAATCTCGAAATTTCCTATCTTCAGCTTGCTATCATTATGACCATTAACAACTCTAGACAAGTATGTCCTCGCCTCCCTTGCCTCTCAGAACTATCTTGCCTTCCTCTTCCAGTCTCCTTGCCGCCTTTACGATATTGATCTGCGCCTGCTCCACATCCTTCAGCTTTACAGGGCCCATTACTTCCATGTCCTCTTTCATCATCTCGGCGGCCCGTTTGCTGACATTGCTGAACACCTTTTCCGCCAGCTCCTCCGAAGCGGTTTTAAGCGCCAGAATAAGTTCATCGTTGCTGATCTCCTTCAACAAGGTCCTTATGGAGCGGTCATCGAGGTCAACCAGGTCGGAGAAGACAAACATCTTCTGCCGTATCTCGTCCGCAAGGTCTTCCCTGACGCTCTCTATCTTTTCGAATATGGCGTTCTCCGTCTTGTGATCGAGGAAGTTCAATATCTCCGCCGCCATTTCCACACCGCCGGACGTTGATATACTCTCATCGCCCATGTCTGCTATCATTTCATCCACTACAGAGTGTATCTCATTGACTATCTCGTTGGGGACCTCTTCAAGGTCCGCAATCCTTATGATAACCTCTCCCTGAATGTTTTCCGGCAGCAGCGAAAGTATTTCAGCCGCTGTCTGGAACTTCATGTTAACGAGGATAAGGGCGATAGTCTGGGGATGCTCGGTCATTAGAAGGTTCGCCAGAACATTCGGGTTCATGGCGCTCAGCTTTTCAAAGGTCTTTTCCTCGCTCTTGGAAAGCAAACCGCCAAGTATGTCATCGGCCCTTTTTGAATCAAACGCCTTGGGAACGGTTTTCTGCAGGAAATCTTTGCCTGATATCCCTATACTGTCTTCCGCGCCCATAGCCTTCGCGAATTCCTCCATGATATATGTTATGGTCTTGGGGTCCACCTTCTTGACCTGCGCCATGTTTTCTCCAAGGATCTTTATCTCTCTGTCGTTAAGATGTTTGAAGACCTGGGCCGTGAAGTCCTCGCCCATAACCATGAGGAAAAGTGCGGCCCTGCGAGCACCCGTAAGATAGTTTGTCAGTTGTTCGGCCACGTTATGTCACCTCGTTGATCCAGGATTTAATGATATCAGCGGCGACATCGGGATTCTTCCTGGTCATATCTATAAGCTGCTGCCTGTTGCTCTGTCTGACCTGCAATTCAGGGCTCAACGCTTCCGGCGAATGCGATTCTCCCTGAGTAAGCGCCTGCACAGGCACATATCCGCCGGTTCCGGTCAGCCATTTCTTCAACGGCCTGATAACAATCATGAGGAATAAGACGATCAATCCGATATTAATAAGGGGTTTGTAGCCTCTTTTAGCATAGTCCATCAGACCGCCTTCTTCTTCCTCTATCTCAATCGCCTCCTTGGGCGGACCGAATGAAATATTTGAAACCGTTACCTGATCCCCCCTTGTCTCGTCAAATCCTATGGCCTTTTTGACGATGTCCTCAAAGGTC
Organism: Deltaproteobacteria bacterium; assembly: GCA_016929815.1. Lineage (GTDB taxonomy): Bacteria > Desulfobacterota > DSM-4660 > Desulfatiglandales > HGW-15 > JAFGIC01. The sequence continues at coordinate 4,890 of JAFGIC010000215.1, read as the reverse complement.
TTCATCTCCTTGCTGGTTCTCGCAACGTACTGTTGGACAACGTTGCCGTTTTCGTCAGTTTCATCCGCATAGGTCCCGTCTATAATCACTGCCGCGGACAGACGCTTAATATCGCCGGACGTATCCAGAACCTGCCTGTTGACCTTGCTGATCTCATAGTTGATTATGGAATTTGACTTGGAATACCGATCGCTGGCCGTTCCGGTCTCACCCTCCGTCTGATATACCTCATACTGAAGGTCGGGCGATCCCTGGGCCGTTGCCACGGCCTCAGTGGAAGATTCAGATTGAGTCTGTTCACTGCGGACCACGGCGCTGTCCGGGTCAAAGGTCTCCTCCGAAGTGCTTATCTGCTTAAGGTCGATATCCGCTGAGACCCTTGCTACAACCTTGTCCAGACCTACTACCTTTTCGAGCATGGTCTGTATCTGTTTTTCGTAACCGCTCTCAACCTTTTTCTTGTAATCGTATTGCGTGGCGGTCATAGCGCTTATGGCATCTTCCTCACCTGCCTTGGTAAGTATCCCACCGGCCATATCCACCACTGTCACATTACCCGGCTTCAATCCTTCTACAGAGCATGCAACCAGGTTGATGATCCCCTGCAACTGCCTTTGATCCAGGGTTTTCCCGGATTTCAATCTTACAACAACCGACGCAGTTGCCTCTTTTTCCGGTTCCGCAAAAAGCGAATCCCCTGCCTGAACAATATGCACCCTTGCCCTGTCTATCGAGTCAAACTGCATAATGGTCCTGGCGAGCTCTCCCTGAATGGCCTGCTGGTACTTCAATTTCTGAACAAACTCGGTCGTGCCGAAAGAGATGTCGTCAAACACCTCAAACCCGACGTTGTCACCCTTCGGCAGACCCTCGCTGGCGAAGGTCAGCCTCAGATCATATACCTGCTCCGCCGGGACAAGGATCGCTGTGCCGCCTTCCTTGAGCTGGTAAGGGATATTATCATCCGAGAGCTTCTGGGTAATATCCCCCGCGTCTGCTGTTTCGAGATTAGAGAAAAGAACCTGATATTCGGTCTTGTTCGTCCATACAAAGACGGCGGCAAATCCGCCTATGATCAGCAGGAAGGTTATTGCAAAGGAGATCTTCCTGCCTAAAGGTATGGCCTTGAACATCTCAATAATATTTTTCAGATTTTCCGGCATATGGACTCCTTGATTGAATAAAGGGACCGGCGTTTAACCGGGGCTAAAAATTCATCCTCATAATCTCCTGATACGCCTCCAGGAGTTTTGCCCTTATCTCGAGCAGAAACCTCAGGGATATGCCTGATTTCTCGGTTGTCAGCATAACGTCGTGAAGACTCTCGGATTTGCCCATAGCAAACTCCTGTGTCATCCGGTCCGTCTCCTGCAGCTGTTCGTTCACCTGGGAAATAATGGAGTTCAGAGTATCCTGAAACCCGTATCCCATTGTCTTATTGTCTGTGTTCTGATTCAGCACGCCTGTGATCTGATTGGCGTCTATGGCATTTAAAGCTGTCATCTATCTGCTCCTTAACGGCCTATATCAATGGCCTTCAGGGCCATTTCCTTTGAAGCCTTAACTGCCGATGTGTTGGCTTCATAAGACCTGTTGGCATTAAGCATCGATACCATCTCCTCCACAAGGTTTACATTCGGATAGTAAACATACCCGTCCTTATCGGCGTCCGGATGGGTGGGGTCATACACCTGCTTCAATTCGCCCGCAACGTCCATAATCTCCGTTACCTTTACCCCGTACAGCTCTTTGTCCATGGAATTCTTCAGCTGCTCATCAAAGGAATTATCCACAGGATCTGTCTTGAAAATCACAGTCTTTCTCCTGTAGGCGCCTCCCTCTTCGGTGCGCGTAGTATTTGCATTGGCCAGGTTCATGGAAATAACATTAAGCCTTGACCGCTGCGCCGTCATCCCGCTGGCAGAAATATCCATGCTTTTCAGAAAATCCATAATCTATCCTCCCTTTCCCCTTAATAGGACCCCTTGATGGCCGCCTTCAGCGCCTGAAGCTTTTTTGTAAGCAGGGTGGTGTTCGCCTCATAAAGGAGATTATTCTTGGTCATCTTTGCCATTTCACTGTCCATGTCGATCCCGGTAGTCTTCTTGGTCTCCACCGAAAAACCGGCCAGGGTCGAATCCGCTGAGGCGGCTATATGTTTGCTGTCTGTCCTGGTCAGGCTTGTATTGGATGCGTTTTTCTCGGCAAGCAGGAGTTCCTCGTCAAATTTGAGGCTCATCTGTCTATAGCCGGGGGTGTCCACATTGGCCATGTTCCCGGATATGACCTGCTGGTTGGCGCTGCCATAGTCCATCGCCCTTTTAAGGACATCCATGGTCCCGCCGAACATCCTGTTTTGAATAAGATCGTTAATCTCCATTGATTTTCTCCTTTGGACTTCATTTATACAGGTTACTTGCAAAACAAATACCAAAGTTGCCCGGCAATCTAAATGGACCTTGACAAACAAGGAATAATTCATGCGCAGTCGTTTGAAATGAGGCTCAACATTATGGGTTATGGCAGCTTATCTCTCTGTATTTATTGGCTTATCATGGATCATACAAAAGCACCGGGTAAATGTGTATTATATTAATGATATCTTTTCAGATGTGGTGAGAGAATTGGTATTTTCCCATAGTCAACCTGTAACAAACTCAAGATAGGCAATATTTAACCCCCAGACGAGGCTCTAACAGGAATTTATAGGAGATTTATCCCTGTTCCGGGATACATGACGAATGGTCAGGCATTTCACAATCTTATTTTGTCAAAATATTGTCAATTAAACCATAGGAAAATGCGTCATAGAAATGACGAGCGCACTAGTCTTCCGAAGGGTCTTCTTCCCCGAAAATGCCGGCCTCGTATTCATGCAGCTTGTTTCTCAGCGTCCTGACACTTATGCCGAGGACGCCGGCAGCATGGGTCCTGTTGCCCTTGTGATTATCAAGGGCCTTCATTATCATCATCCTCTCCATCTCTCTCAGGGGAATAAGGTTATAATCATTCAACGCCTCTGCCCTGCCCTGTTCCTCCGGATTGCTTATGGATTCGAGGTCCGCTGCAGTTATTACATCCTGCTCAACCAGGAGGGTTGCCCTTTCCAGGAGGTTCTCAAACTCCCGCACGTTGCCGGGCCAGATCCTGCCTTTCAGAAATGCCTCTGCGTCGGGGGCAAGTCTTTTTAAGGCGGTATTGTTGAGGTCGCAGTGCTTTTTCAGAAAAAATTCGGCAAGGGGCGGGATATCATCCGTCCGTTCCCTCAGCGGTGGGAGTTTTATGGGCACTACATTTAGCCGGTAATAGAGATCGAGACGGAAGTTGCCGTTCTTTATCTCTGCCTCCAGGTCCCTGTTTGTGGTGGCGATAACCCTTGTATCGACAGGTATTGCGCCCTGTCCACCGACCCTGTCTATCTCCCGCTCCTGAAGCACTCTTAGGAGCTTGGCCTGGATGGACACATCCATTTCGCTTATTTCATCCAGGAGAAGGGTCCCGCCGTCTGCAAGCTCAAACTTGCCTTTCTTACGGGAAATTGCACCGGTAAAGGCCCCCTTCTCGTGTCCGAACAGCTCGCTTTCCAACAGGCTCTCAGGCAGGGCTGCGCAGTTGACCGCTATAAAGGGAGCGTCTTTTCTGTCGCTGTTTTCATGCATGAACCTGGCCATCACCTCCTTGCCTACACCGGTCTCGCCGTTTATGAGGACCGTGGAGCGTCCACGGGCGATCTTTCTTGCCAGATCCATTATCCTGGTCATGGAGGAATTAACGGCAATCATATGCCTTTCACCGGCGTCTTCTTTCATCTTTCGCGATTGAGGGACCCCCGGCATGACCGGATATTTGAGCGCCCCCTCCATTGCCGACCATAACCTGTCGCCGGAGACATCTCCGGAAAGATAATCATAGGCCCCATTCCTGATAGCGGCTATTGCATCATCAGTATTGGCCGTTTTACTCATGATTATTACGGACATAAGCGGAAAGAGCCGCTTTATTTCCCTGAGCAGTGCCATGGCGGTTTCTGAATTTCCGTTTATCCTCCCGACCCAGAGCCTGGGCGACAGGTTTTTTATCTTCTCCGTAAGATCGGAATCATCTTCCGCTATGTGGACCTTGAAACCTGTCCCTTCAAGCTTCTTCCAGATGCCCTGCGGAATGCGGAAGTCTCCCGCCGTCCAGAGGATATTATTCCCGGCAATATCCATCATCCCCTCAATTCTTGTCCTTAATCCCCGCCCATGGGCAGTCTTTTCAATTGCTCTTCCAGGTCCATTGAACCTATCTTAAGGGCCGCCCTCTGTTGCGAAATGTTGTCACCGCCTTCCGATATCTCGGTAAAGAGCACCCTCGCCCGGTCATGCTCTCCAGCGCTCATATAGGCCTGCGCCAGGTCCAGTCTCAGGTTCCAGTAATCCCTGTTGTCCGCCGCGTACCCCAGGTCGAAACCCTTTTCAAAGGAGCTCGCCGCTTTAGGGTAATTGCCTGTGTGATAATAGGCCTTTCCCAACTCCATGTATGCCGAGATTAGCAAATCATCCTTAATCCTGTCCGGCATACCCGGGGCCGAATTAATTACAGCCTCCGCATCGGAGTATCTCTTCTGTAGATTAAGTATCCTGCCGGAAATGAAATATACATCCGCCAGTTCATCATCGGGAAGCAGTCTATCCCCTTCTATTATTGAATTGCAAAGTCTGTGTGCGTCATTAAGCATGTCTTCCTCAATGTATAACAAAGCAAGCGTCCTGGAGACCCTCTGCTTGTCCACAGGCTGGAGATTGTAGTTTTTTGCCTTCTCCAGGAGGTCGCGGGCATCATCCTTATCGCCGTTGCCGAGATAGGTTTCGGCAAATCCGGTGAAATAGGCGCCCCCTTGCTGAAGAT
>JAFGIC010000027.1 GCA_016929815.1 Deltaproteobacteria bacterium | reverse complement strand
TAGCTCAATTTCATGCCCTTGTCAACTTTATAACTTAACAGTGTCCCCTTTTATTTTCATTGAATCCTGCCTTATATATTTATATTATATATCGGGTTATTAAGAAGAAGGAACTGGATATGCTTGAAAAGATAAGGGACATTATCCTAAAAAACGATCTCTGCGTCCTGGCAACTGTCTCTAGGGGGGAGCCTCATTGTTCCCTTATGTCCTATGTGCCGGATGAAGAAGGCAAGGAGATCTATCTTGTTTCCCACAGGTCAACCAGAAAATATCTTAATCTGGTGCAGAACCCATCAGTAAGCCTGCTCATTGACACCAGGGAAGAGAAGGCGGGGCAGGACAGGATTAAGATAAAGGCACTTGCCATAAACGGGGAGTTTCAAGCCATAAATGAACCCTTCAAAAAGGATTCCATACGTTCAAGGTTCCTTAAACAGCACCCGCATTTAAATGATTTTCTTAATGATCCCGGCTCAGACATATTCTCCATCAGATTCAAATCATTCCAGTTGCTGGATGGGTTGAAGGATATATCTTTTGAGACATTGGAGAAATAATGACACAGATCACAAAACCAAAACAAGTCATCGGCCTTGCCCTGTGGTTCATACTTGTCTTTGCTGCGGCAGCTATTGGGGCTGTTGCCTCGGTTGAGTCAGGCGCCTTTTACAGTCAACTTGTTCGCCCCCTGTGGGCGCCGCCCCCATGGCTCTTTTCGCCCGCATGGACCATCCTGTACATCATCATGGGCATCTCCGCATGGCTCGTCTGGCGGGTTGGCGGCTTCAGGCCTGCCTATGCCGCACTGTCACTGTTTATTGTCCAGCTGGCCGTGAACGCGCTTTGGACATGGATATTCTTTGTCTGGAAACAGGGTGCCCTGGCCTTTGTTGAGATACTCGTGCTCTGGGCACTGATTCTGGGCACAATGATTGCCTTCTGGCGTGTGCGGCCGCTTGCAGGGATCCTGCTTATCCCTTACCTGGCCTGGGTGACCTTTGCATCAGCGCTCACATTAACTATATGGAGACTTAATCCCCTGCTACTCTAAAGAAGGGGCGTCCACCCACTCTGTTTCTCCTTCCTCAAAACCGAGGTCCTTCCTGCTGTACACCTTGTCTATCATCGGGTTCTCCTGCTTGTTTTCATTGGATATCTCAACCAGTTCCTTGTCATCCGCGGCCACAGTGGGCGTTATAAATATCAGGAGCTCCGTCTTAGAGTTATCCTTTTCCACGTGTCTGAACAGGGCGCCCAGGACAGGAATATCGCCCAGAAGAGGAACCTTGCTCACGTTATCCGTCTTGCGGTCTTCCATAAGTCCGCCGATCACGACCGTCTGCCCGCTCCTGGCAATTACCCTGTTTTCAGAGGATCGTTTCGCGAACACCGCGGCGTCAACCGTCTCCGAAATCTTTACCGTGGTATCGCTTATGGCTGATATCTCCTGGCTGACATCCATAGTTACCAGGCCTTCGTCATTGATAACCGGGGTTACCTCCAGGATGATGCCTATGTCCTCATACTCGATGGTGTTTATTGTCTGTCCTGTCTCCGTTGTCCTGGAGTCAGTTACAAAGGGGACCTCATTGCCCACTGTTATGGTGGCGGTCTGGTTGTTGCTCGCCAGGATATATGGCTTGGAGAGGATATTAAGTTTGCCCTTTTCCGCGAGCGCCCTCAGCTTTACATCGAACCTCTCGCCAACCACGGTTGCCACTGCCCCGCTTGTCAGCGCGCTTATGCCGAAATCCGTATCGGTAGTGATGCTGCTGATGTTGTTCTCCTCCCAGTTATTAAGAAAGGAAAATTCCGTGCCCAGGTCCAGGGCTCCGTCATGGGTAACCTCTGCAATAAGCACCTTTATCAACACCTGCGGGACAGGTTTGTCCAGGTCCTCAATGACCTTCTTAACCTTTTCATAATTTGCAGGGGAGGTCATGATTATCAGGGCGTTTGTATCCTCATCCGCCTCTATATATACATCCCCCACAAGACCGGTTGAAGAGCTTGATGAAGATGTCTGCGCCCCTGTGGTCTGCCCCGGCATCGCGCCCCGTCCGCCCTCCTGTCCCTGCGCTGTGCCGCCGGTTGTTGAGGTGCTGTCCGACATCTCGCTGAACAGGTTGTTGAGCACATCAACAAGGTTGGAGGCCTGGGCGTTCCTCAGCCTATAGACAAACAATGCCTCGCCTGCCGAGGAATCGGAATCCAGCTCCTCTATCATCTTTTCAATGACGTCCATAGCGGCCGATGAGGCGCTTACAACAACGCTGTTGGTGCGTTCATCTCCCTTGGCGGTCACGTTGACCGATGTTGAGCTCGAAGACTGGGCGCTGCCCGTCGTTCCCGGGAGCCCGCCCTGCTGATTGCCCTGCTGGCCTCTCATCATCTGCTGGATCATGCCCTGAGTGCGGCTTGCACTGGATGATGTCTGTGCCTGAGATTCAAAGAGATCGTTTATAAGGTCAGCCGTGTCCTCCGCGTCTGCATATGCAAGGCGAAAGACCTTTATCTCCGCCACTGCGGCCATATTTGTGTCTATGGCGTTGACTATCTCCATTATGCGCCTGATATTATTTGCGGAATCAGTGAGTATAAGGGTATTTGTATCGTCATTGGCGCTGAACTCCGCATTATCGGAAAGAAACCCCGATAAATTTTCCTGCATATTGGCTGCGGTGGCTGAGGACACGGGAATAATGCAGGTGATAATATCATCAGTGGCCGGAATCGCATCCGTGTCCTTACCCGTATATACGGGGATATTCAATTTCTTGGCCGCGGCCACTGTGGCAATCTTGAGGGTCTTCCCTGTTCTTATGGCGGTATATCCCTTATCGGCAAGTATGGTGTTGATAAGAGACAGCGCATCGTCAAGTCCGAGGGCCTGCTTGCTTATAACCGTTATCCGGTCGGTCAGAACAGCCTCATATATCACCGTTACACCGGCTGTCTCAGAGAGATATCCCAGTACCGTATCAATTGGGGTGTCTTTAAAATTCAACCTTATGAAATTATCCTTTTCATCCGCATAAACAATGCCGTTAAGATCGGTTAACCATAGGGAAGAAATAAAAACCATTGCCAAAGGCAATATTATTAACCTTTTCCACGCCGACAAACCGCACTGTCTATCATTAACGTCCCTGATTTTGCTGATCATTATTCAAGCTCCTTTTTTCGCCTTTCCTTTAAACGTTCCAAAATCTTTTCGCTGCTTTCACTCTGCCCTGTGCCTGTAACGGACTGAGTCATTATTTGACTGGT
>JAFGIC010000214.1 GCA_016929815.1 Deltaproteobacteria bacterium | reverse complement strand
CGGCCCACGGCTTAGAAGGCCGTTGCTCTATCCAACTGAGCTACAGGCGCGGGAGATTGTCTTTTAAACACTTTTTTCTACAATATCAAGTAATTTTTCAAATTTCAACCGGATGGACATTCATTAATATCTTTATTCACCAATTCCCTTTTTAGCGCCGTTCCCGTTCAGTACCTGATGTAAAAGAAAGTTTGTGTTCCTTTCAAGCTGGCTCATTGTCTCGGCAAGGACCTTCAACTGCGTTAGGATTTTTCTCGATCTCTCCTTCGACTGCATATTCAAGGACGGATTTGCCAGAATATCAAGAAGCCTTTCCAGGGCCTGAGCGTCGAAACTATCTCTCTCTTCATATATAATCCTGACCAGTTCTTTTTTAAGATCTTCAGGCATCCCGTTATAATGTGCGACCATATCGGGTTCCATGCCGAATCCCAGTGATTTTTTCAATTCATCAATGCTTTGATTGATAAACTCCTTTTCCATATCTGTAATATTTCTATTACTTTTTATAAAATCCGACCACTTTCTCTCCAACTGCATCTCGATCCATCTCCTGCCCAGTTCCGGAGGAAGCGACAGATCCTGAAATTTCCTATGCACATTGATTAAATCGGCCCGCAGATCCTTATCGCCGCCCTCTACGGCGGCGAGAATATCTTCAAGTCGTTTTATCCTCTCTTCTTTTATACTTTTTTCATTAAGATTTTTAAGAAGCATATCCTCCCATTGTTCCCTGAGGTGCCCCACTTCCTGCTTAATGATTGAAACAATAAGACCAGATTTGGTGATCGCGTTTCTGAGGGAATCCGCAAGTATATTACAGGCATTAAACCTGTCCTTTGAGATCTCCTCCATGGCCTTAACGGAATCCTGTCTTAACTGGTATGACAGGAGTTCCGTGCCCAGAGAGCGGGACAGCTTTTTTATCACGCGTGTCTCAGCGCTGTTCATCCTGATTGTATAAGGCCTGAAGTGTATCTTGACAACAGCCACTACAACGTATTCGCTTTCTTTCCAGATGGTTTCTCCCTCGTGATTCTTTGGAAAATCGGAATACATGTCAAGATTCAGATCCGACTTTCTTACAAGCACAGGCTCCATATGCTGGAAGTCTTCAATCTGACTCATAAGCTGAAGCCTGACGCTGCGTGAATCATTGGAGGGATCTTCCGCTGTCCAGCTCTTCTGCCTTTCAACGCACCATCCCATTGCCTCAAGCGGACGGCCCGGTTCATCCCGGTATTCAATCCATGATTTTCCAGGATATGAATACCCTGAATTTGACGGCAATCCCCATGAAATAGAAATCCTGTCATCATCAATAATGCCAGAGGTAATTCTCTCCACAACCAGATCCGGCATCTTTCCAACGCGATAGATGGTACCCTTGAAGGCATTGGGAAGACAGAAAAGGATAGTCTCTATCATCTCCATGCAGGCCTTTTTCAACACGGCCTCTTCAATCTCAATAGACAAATCTTTTCCTCTTTTGACTTATTTTTTTCAGGGATATTGGTATATTGTTCGCACAGGGAGAGTACGTTAGGCCTTTTTTATGTTTTGTCAATAGAAATAAACATGGAAATCAATCGTCCTCTTTGATGACATTGACAATCTTTTCAATAATGTCCCCAGCGTCTCCCTGAAGAAACAGGTCCGTTAAGCGTGACGTCAGGTAGGTGCTTTCCTTGTTTATCTCTATAATCTTCGCCCCGTTTTTCTTTGCCATAATCGGTATGCTGTTGGCTGGCGAGACTGCCGCAGAAGTCCCTACGATCATTAAAGCCTGGGCAGAATTGGCAAGCTGCATGGAATCGTAAAGAGCTGCTTGCGGGATCGCCTCGCCAAAAAAGATAACCTCCGGCTTCAGGATACTTCCACATTCACACCTAGGTGTAAATTCGTTTCTCTTTTCATCCATGGTATATCGTTTTCCACATTTGAGGCATATTAATTTATTATGATTTCCATGGTACTCAATAACATTCCTGGCGCCTCCGGCCTGGTGAAGGTTGTCCACATTCTGGGTAATTATACATTTGAGATATCCCATGCGCTCAAGATATCCCATGCCGATATGAGCCCTGTTAGGCTTGGCCTTGCTGACCAGTTTATCCATAGCCCTGAGCATGTCCCAGACCTTTTCAGGATTATTCAGGAAGGCATCTATTGTGGCATAATCAGAAGGATCATAAATGGACCACAGTCCCCCTGCGCTTCTGAAATCGGGTATCCCTGATTCAACGGATATCCCGGCCCCGGTCAGGGCTATTGTATTTTTTGATTGATATAGGATCTCAACCGCCTTATTTATTAAATCCTTCATAATTTGTTATCTCTGAAAAACCGGTTCCAGGAGAATCTTATTATTCGTCCCGCTGTAACTCTTTATTCTCGCCTTAATAATCTTCTGTTCTCCGAAAATATTGACCATCCTGATCTCGTCCCCTTCGATATCCACCTGATCCACATTTTCCAGGAACATCTCTTCTTTGTCATTATTTAACATATACGCATTCGCCTCGCACATCCCAATCAACTCCTTTCTAAAATAATTAACAAATCGAACACACCCCGAGAGGCAGGATAACAGAGAATTTAGCACCCTCCCCTTCTCCGCTCTCAAGATACATCCTCCCTCCCATATCTTCGATAAGTATAAGGATCCCGGCGAGACCTAAACCATGGCCTCTTAAACAATCTTCCCTTTCACTTTCTATCTGGAAATAATTCTCAAATATCTTGCGGTGATATATCTTTTCTATGCCCTCGCCGTCGTCCCTTACCGAAATAAACAGAATTTCACCCCTGCTTTTATTTTTTCTGATATCTACATGGATATCAATAGTATTTTTCCTGTATTTTATTGCGTTGGTCAAAAGATTCCTGAATATCTGGATTATCTTCCTCGGGTCGAGATACACCTCCTTGCCCCACACCCTTTCACTTACGTTCAGCATTATACCCCTTTCCGACAACGACTTACTCAGGGAAGAGATATCCTCGAAGACATTGATCCTGTCGGAAACGCTGTTATCGGTCAGATCGAAAACCTCAACCATGGGGGGCGTCAGCAATTCGCACACAAGGAGCCTCGCGTTGTTGACAATTCCTTGAGAAGACCTTCCGACCTCCAGGATATCATTGACAAGTCCCTTTGCTATTTTGACATTCCTGAGCATTCTTGTAAGGATTTTTATCTGCCTTTCTACAGATACTTTATCCCTGCCGTTGTTATTCATCAGAGAATTTATCCCTGCCTCAATTATAGCAATAGGTGTCTTAAGGTCATGCACCAGTAATTCCGTTTTAATCCTCTTTTTATCCATTTATTCCTTTCCAAACACAATCCCCGCATACCCCACAAAACTGTCATTAGGCATCACATCATAGCTGGTCCTGTAGATAAGCTTCTCTCCCTTAACAGCCCCCATCTTTTTCAGGGCGGCTACAGCAGCGGCTACAGCGCCGGAACAGCATGCGTTCGAGCTTTTGAGAGATTCCGATATAATGCCTTCAGTATCCATGGCAAGTATCCTGTCTATCATCCTTTTATCATTTTCATTCCTGACCCACTCAACCGCCTTTTTACCAGTGCCTTTCGGGATATAACCGTAATTATATCCATAATGAGTGAGATCTGTTGAGCCTATTATAAATATCTTTTTCCCTGTTTCCTCCGCAATCTCCTGAACTCGTTCTCCTATCCTTATGGATGATGACTTTGGCGGGGCACCCACAGGCAATATTTTTACGTCAGGGAAGAGATATTTTATAAAAGGCAGCTGTAGTTCGATCGTATTATCCTGTTCATATCTTGAAGATGTCTCAACTGTAAAACTAAACTCAGATATAAGCCTCTCAGCCATATATGAATCGATCTCAAGTTCTCCCATGGGGGTGCTCCAGTATCCTTCTTTCATTATATAATTGCTGCTGCCCGGATGCAGGTGCCTTCCGAATATCACAAATATATCCGGTGAAATTCCGTGCTTCAGACATTTTATAACGTTAAAGGCAATCTGGCCTGAATAGTACCACCCTGCATGAGGGACAATCCCCCCTGAAACGCCCCTTTTAAAAGAAGGACACGGAACGGACACATCTGAAAAGGATTCTATCATAGCCCTGCATTCCGATTCTGTCCCGGGATACCAGGAGCCTGCAAAATCAGCTCTTCTTACGCCCATAATTACCTCCTTTATAATAAAACCTTAACTTTGCACTTTATATGGCTTTAGTATATACGTCTTTGATAAATATTGGAATAACGAAAATCAGATCATCCTAATAAGGATTGCGGGATAAGAAGAAATAAATTATAAAGATAATCTATAGGCCTGATAATAATATCGGAAATTACACCTGTTGCAAGAAGAATAATAAGAATCATCATTCCGTAACGCTCCAACTTCAGAAAGTAATGAGTATAATTTTCCGGTAAAAATCTTATCAACACCTTACTGCCGTCCAAGGGGGGAATGGGTATAAGATTAAAGCATGCCAGAAGTATGTTAATATAAATGAGAACATCGAGGAGCAGAAATATCAAAGTATATGTAACAGAGGCAATTGCAATAAATTTATGCATAAAAACATAGATAAACGAGGAGATAAAAGCCAGTATCAGGTTTGAGCCGGGACCAGCCAGAGCTACCCACATAACTCCATTGCGAAAATCCACAGTTCGGTTAAAATTATTAGGATTAAACGGCACGGGTTTTGCCCAACCAAAAATCGGTCCTCCGGCTATAATCATAAGTAGCGGTAAAATAATAGTCCCCAGGGGATCAATATGAGGTATTGGATTCAAGGTCAGGCGCCCCATTTTTTTTGCCGTATCATCCCCGAGTTTATAAGCCATCCAACCGTGAGACACTTCATGCACTACAATCGAGAAAACAACAGGAACAGCAAAAACCAATATTTTAATGAGAATATTAGAAGATATCATAATATAAATACCATATATCATTAAACAGAATAAAACAAGTAATAGAGAAACCCCAATCAAATAAATCTCTTCTTAATATGATTTATTGACCGTAATAAAAATATTCATAAAATGAAATTGTAACAGGATCTTTTCAATCGGTTGTTTTTAAGGGAAGCAATTTCATGCAGCAGTCGGGGTTGATTTTATGCGATATTTATCTCTTTCGAAGTATAGGCAAAAGCATATGGAGCTCTTTCATCTTAAGGATCCAGGCGGCAAAAAGGAATACCGCGACGCCCACGGAGATGGTAATGACGATAAGAGAAAAGTTTCCCCAGAACTGAGTCAAGTGTGGTTCAAGCATGATTCTCAATCCATACACAGCCAGACCCATTATGATTGAAGAAAGGGCAATTCGCGCGGAAAAACCCCACATCCCGCCGTATGCCCCTATCCTTGAACGCAATGCAGATGCCAGTTGAAGGACATTGATAATGGCTACCAGGGATGTTGACATTGCCAGCCCCAAGACGCCCAGCTTCATGACAAAGATAAAAATATAATTCAGAATTATATTAAGCGCGATCCCAATAAGACTTATGCGCACCGGTGTCCGGGGCAGATCCAACGCATAAAAAGAAGGCGCCAGTACCTTTATGCATGCATACCCGGCCAGGCCCAGCGTGTATGCCTGAAGTG
>JAFGIC010000213.1 GCA_016929815.1 Deltaproteobacteria bacterium | reverse complement strand
TTCTCTAAGGTAAAAATCCTTCCTGGTTATGATGAGTTTATGGAAGGACTTCTCCCGGGCAAGATATACAAACACTTACTGAAGAAGGAACAGCAATGAGCGTCTGGATATTAGCCTTTATCATCCTGGCAATTGCCGTCTTCATGGTCATGACAGGCCATGGCGGAGGAAATTTTTTTATTATTGCGCTCGTTCTTGCCGGAATTGAAATGAATATAGCCGCTGCCAGTGTGCAGTTCATTTTGTTTACTTCGGCATTTTTTGCCATGATTGTATTTGGCAAAAAAAAATTTGTTGAGTGGAAACTGGCAATTTTCATAGGCATATTAATTTTCATAGCAGCCTTTGGAGGCGGTTATTTTTCCGAATATGTGCCCGAAAAGGCCCTTAAACTGATCCTATCGGTTCTGCTTTTCCTTCTCGCCATTCTAATGCTTAGACCTCCCAAAAAGGATGCAACCGGAATTATCAAATCAGGACGGCAATACTGGAACGTACGCTCAGGAGATAAAGAGCATGTTTATAGCGTTAACCTGCCGCTGATTATGCCCATCGTGCTGGCATTTGGATTTGTTGCCGGGATGGTCGGCATATCAGGGGGCTCTTTTATTGTGCCTTTGCTGGTACTGGCATGCAATGTTCCCATAAAAAACGCAGTCGGCACGGCAAGCATGCTTGTATCCGTATCGGCATTATCCGGTTTTATGGGACATGCCTTATCCGGTCATTTTGATTATCACATAGCCGTTCCTCTTGCCATAGCAGGTGCCATTGGCGGCCTTATCGGGGGCAGTATTGCCATTAAAACAAGACCCGGATTATTGAAAATTCTTTTTGCGGCAACAACGCTCTTGGCCGCAATCATAATGGCCATTAAGGTTTTTTACTGAATAAAGTATAAGGAAGAAACATGATGGAATCGAGCGAAAAAAAACTGGGCTTTTTGGACCGTTTCCTCACGCTATGGATCTTTCTTGCCATGTTTGCCGGCGTCATCAGCGGTTATCTTTATCCCGATATCAAGAATTTCATAAGCCGTTTTTCCGTCGGAACCACAAATATGCCAATAGCTATCGGTCTCGTCCTCATGATGTACCCGCCTTTGGCCAAGGTAAAGTATGAAAAGCTCGGATTCGTGTTTAGAGATGTTAAGGTGCTGACCTTGTCCCTGGTACAGAACTGGGTAATCGGGCCTATACTTATGTTCCTCCTTGCTGTTGCATTCCTGTCAGGCCATCATGAATATATGGTCGGTCTGATACTCATAGGCCTTGCCCGCTGCATTGCCATGGTCATTGTATGGAATGACCTCGCATCGGGTGACACGGAATATTGCGCCGGGCTTGTGGCCTTCAACTCCCTATTCCAGGTCCTCTTCTTTTCTCTATATGCCTATATTTTTATCACGGTTATCCCTCAATGGCTCGGACTGAAAGGCGCTGTGGTTGACATCTCTATAGGCCAGATCGCAGAGAGCGTCTTTATATATCTTGGCATCCCGTTTATAGCCGGGGTCATAACCAGGATTATCGGGTTAAAAACCAAAGGCAGGGAGTGGTATGAAAAGAAATTCATACCAAAAATCAGCCCAATCACATTGATCGCCCTGCTCTTTACCATCCTTGTCATGTTCTCACTCAAGGGCGAGTATATCGTTCAATTGCCGCTGGATGTGATCAGGATCGCCATACCCCTGTGCATCTATTTCTTTATAATGTTTTTTGTATCCTTTTATATTTCCATGAAGGTGGGCGCTACCTACGAACAATCAACCACCCTTAGCTTTACCGCCGCCTCAAACAATTTTGAGCTGGCGATTGCCGTTGCGGTAGCGGTATTCGGGATAGATTCAGGTGCGGCATTTGCAGCGGTTATCGGCCCGCTTGTAGAGGTGCCTGTTCTCATCAGCCTTGTTAATGTGGCCCTGCGGTTTAAAAGGAAATACTTTCCATATGCAGTGGAAACACCTACAGGTGTTTGTCATGTTTCATGTAAGCAATAATGAGGAATAAATAATTGCTCTTAATTAAACCTTGTTCCTGATGATACATTTGGATATATCAATTTAGAGGAAGGAGTCATATATGTCAGAAAAAAAAAGGATACTTTTTCTTTGCACGGGAAATTCATGCAGGAGTCAGATGGCGGAGGCCTGGACAAGACACCTGAGGGGCGATGAATTTGAGGCATATTCAGCCGGAACCTCCCCCAGGGGCATTGATCCTATGGCCGTCCATGTAATGGCCGAGGCAGGCGTAAACATTTCATCACAAAAATCCAAGAGTATCGATTCCTTTGGCATGATCGAATTTGATTATGTCGTTACCATGTGCGACGATGCCAGGGAATCATGCCCCTATTATCCCGCTAAGACTAAGCTTATTCATCATGGTTTTGATGATCCGCCAGAGCTTGCGAAAGGGGGAAAGAAGGAATCGGAGATTATAGATATCTATCGAAGGGTAAGGGATGAGATAAAGGATTATGTCATTAATTTTGAAACGGCAGATTCTTAGTCAGTGTTCATCCGAAAACACCAGTTTTCGGATTCAAGCTGTCGGCAAATTTTTTTAATTCAATTAGTCAGCTGACTGCTGATCGCTGACCGCTGAAAGCTCCATCCATAACCGCCTTATTTATGGATGAATCCTAGCTATCCAAAACCGACTTGATGGCGCTTGCCAGCTCGTTTATTACAACCGGTTTCATGATGAATGCCTTTATGCCCGCTGCCTTGGCGCTGTCCTCGTCTATCTGTTCGCTGAAACCCGTAGAAAGGATTATCGGGGTATCCGGCCTTATCGACAGTATCTCCATTGCAAGATCCTTCCCTATCATATTGGGCATGGTCATATCTGTGATTACAAGATCGAATCTGTGCGGATTATTGCGGAATGCCTCAAGCGCCTCGACGCTGCTTGTCCGGGTTGTCACCTCATAGCCCAGGCTCATCAGCATCTCCTGAAGCACGTCAGCCACTATCTTGTCATCGTCCACAAGGAGTATTCTCTCATGCCCCTTGCTTATCACCGCGTGATCGGAAGTCTCAACGGCCTTTTGAACGTCTATATAGTCATATGACGGCAACAGGATGGTAAATGCCGCTCCCTTTCCCGGCTCGCTTTCAACCGTGATATCGCCTTTATGGTCCGTAACGATTCCATGCACGACCGCCAGTCCCATGCCGGTCCCTTCCCCGACATTTTTGGTGGTAAAATAAGGGTCAAAGATATTAGAGATAATCGCCGGATCTATCCCTGTTCCCGTGTCTTTTACCCTGATCCTTATGTACCTGCCTCCGGATAATCTTTGATACTTATCGGGAGACAGCCCATCAATCGAAAAATCATCCACCTCGATTTCAATCTGCCCCCCGTTTTCACGCATGGCATGCGCCGCGTTCGCGCAGAGATTCAGAATGACCTGGTGGATCTGCGTAGAATTCGCCATAATAAAGTCATTTCCCGATTTATTGACATATTCCAAATCAATGGTCGTCGGTATGGAGCCTCTCAGGAATTTAAGGGTATCCTCGATCACGGATCCCATGCTTACCGGCTTCTTCTCCTGGCGATCCTTGCGGCTGAACGCCAGTATCTGCCTTATCATATCCTTGGCGCGGTTGCCGGCCTCATAGATCTGCCGCAGGTTATACTGTATATGGCTATCCGGCGGGAGGCCCATCATAAGCATCTCTGCGTGTCCCAATATAGGAAACAGGATATTATTGAAATCATGGGCAATGCCGCCGGCCAGCGTCCCGATGGCCTCCATCTTCTGCGCCTGACGCAGCTGCTCTTCAAGCCTTTTCCTGTCTGAGATATCCCGAACAGCAAGGAGCCTCACTCCGCTTCCCTGATATTCGAAATCCCTTGTGTTGATCTCAGCAGGAAAGAGGGCGCCGTTTTTCTTCTTTTTATATACTACGGGGATATATTCGGAATCGATCTTTAATATCTCGCCTGTCTCGTTAAATCCTCCTGAAAAATCATCCTCCTTCATATTGAGCGCCTCTTTTTTCGCAAAACCGAAAAGATGGCAAAATGCCTCATTCACGTCAAGTATCCCGCCTGTCCGGACATCAATAAGAGCGAGCGCATCCGATTCCATATTAAATAATGTCCTGTATTTTTCCTCGTTCTCTCTAAGCGATCTTTCTGCCTCCTCGCGCTGGTCTATCATTCTGTTGGCCGAGAGGGCAAGGGCCTCGAATTCTGAAAAATTAACTCCTTTCATATCGATTTTAATGGCTTCGACCGAGGCCCTCTGAAAAAAGGAGGAAAAGGTGACAATGCTTTTATCTATCCGTCTGGCAATAAATTTCGCCGTCAGATAGGTTGCGGCAATAAGAAATAAAAGAAACAACGACACCTTTATCAGATGATTTATTACCTGCTGCGAAAGCGATTTTCTGTTTTCTATGATGGTGTCATCGATATGATCCACATACACCCCCGCGCCGATCATCCATTCCCAGTCCGGTATTGCCTTCATGAATGTAATCTTCGGCACAGGCTTCGACGCGCCGGGTCTGCTCCATTTATAATGGATAAAACCGCCCTCGGGATTTTCAACGGCCATCCTCTCCTGCTGGATAACCTTAATGCCGTCTGGATCGGTAAGATCCCATATATTTTTACCGATCAGGTCCCTCTGTGTGTCATTCATCAGGGTTACGCCTTCATAGGTGACAACAAAGATATACCCGTCGTCTCCGAATCTTATCTCCGCTATCCTGTCAAGAACCAGCTTCTTGACATTATCCAGATTATCATCAAAATAATCCCCAATCCCTATAATCCAGTTAAAGGGCTCAAATAGCCTTACATGCGACAGTTTTTTAAAATCCTTGTCTTCATGATCCGGTTTTTTCCATGCATATTCTACGACGCCTTCTCCGGCGGCGCTTGCTATCCCGATCATATCTTTAACTACCGATCTGCGTTCTTCATCAAGGATATTAAGAAGATTCTTTCCCTCAAGCTCAGTACCTTCTCCGACAAGTTCAGCTGTTCCGTCAAGGCCTATCGCGAAATAGTACACCCTGTCGTTATTGTAACGGATGGGCCTTAATACATCCTTGACCATCTTTTCAATCTCCTGTCGGTTCCTGTTCCCTTTATTCTCGTTGTAGATATTCAAAGCTATATCGTAGGCATGATCTGCCTTTGTTTTAAGGCTGTCCTTTAATCCCTCCATCTGCTTGGATCTCATGTATTCGATATAATCAACGACCTTTTCCACCTCATTTTTAATGGTAGCCTTCTGAGCCTCTATGTACTCCTCGCGTAATTCCCTGGATTCTTCGTTAAAATGCTGATATGCGTGTTGTATGAATACAATCCCCAGCAGCAGAATGGAGACAACGGCCGTGGTAATCATGCTGATAAATATGGTCCTGACCAGGCTTCCCTTGTTTTTCATTATGATTTCCCTCTCAATGCGTCATACCTTAAAAACC
>JAFGIC010000212.1 GCA_016929815.1 Deltaproteobacteria bacterium | reverse complement strand
CTCGAGATAAGGTACGACCACAGACATCAATTCCAGGATGATAGAGGCGCTGATATAGGGCATGATCCCGAGGGCCATGACGGACATCCTTTTCAGCGCGTTGCCCGAAAACATATTGAAAAGCCCCAGAAGCCCCCCCTGCTGCTCGGTGAAAAAGGCTTCAAGGGCCGATGCATCTATGCCGGGTGTGGGTATATGGCACCCCAGCCTGTAAACCAGCAGCATAAGCAATGTAAATATGATGCGCTTTTTTAATTCAGGAATCTTGGGTATATTTTGAAATCCGCCGATCAATTGTCTTTATCTCCGTTACTTCAGAAGTAAAAATATCCTAAACAAGCTCAATACTTCCCCCGGCCGCTTCGATCTTTTCCCTTGCCGTTTTTGTAGCGCCGTTCACCCTTATCTTGATTGGGAATTTAATCTCCCCATCTCCGAGAAGCTTTATCAGCTTTTTTTCACTTTTTATAAGGCCGGAATTCTTAAGAACATTGCCGTCAACCGAGGCCTCTGATTTGAACCTTTCAAGGTCTTTTACATTTATGATCTCATATTCCTTTTTAAAGATATTATTGAAGCCCCTCTTGGGAATACGTCTGTGAAGAGGCATCTGTCCGCCCTCAAACCCCGGACGTATGCTTGCCCCTGAGCGGGCCTTCTGTCCCTTGTGTCCTTTAGTGGCAGTGCCGCCGTGTCCCGATCCGGGACCTCTTCCTATCCTTTTTTTTCTTTTCCGGGAACCGTTCGCAGGTGATAGATCATTTAGTCTCATTTTTGTCTCCGCTTATATTAAATCTGGATACGCAGCATATGGGATATCTTGTCAATCATTCCCCTTATGGCAGGCGTATTCTTGAGACTTACCGTTTGATTAAGTTTGCGCAGCCCAAGACCCTTAACGGTCTGTCGGACCTTATCATTCTTTCCTATAACGCTTTTTACCAGCGTGACTTTTATTTCATCAGTCATGGCAATAAATCTCACAAAGATATAAATTTCTTACAGTGTTTAAAATCCAAAAATCAACGACAGCTTATTAATTTCCTGCACGTGCAATGCATATATCGAGCTGTATTACTATTTAATTGATTATCTCCTTAAGCACCTTGCCCCTCTGTTTCGCTATATCTTCCGGCGATTTTACGGAGGTTAATCCCTTCAATGTCGCCTTAACCAGGTTATGAGGATTGTGCGATCCGAGACATTTAGTAAGGATATTCTGTATTCCCGCAGCCTCCAGAACCGCCCTCACAGCTCCGCCGGCAATAACTCCTGTTCCCGGTCTCGCAGGTTTAATGAGAACGCGTCCCGCCCCCCATTTTCCTGTGACCTCATGGGGTATTGTCCCATCAACAACATGGACTGGCTTCATGTTTTTCCTGGCGCTCTCTACACCCTTTCTGATGGCCTCAGGCACTTCATTGGCCTTCCCTAAACCGCCTCCAACCATGCCTTTACCGTCTCCAACAATCACTATGGCGCTGAAACTGAATCTTCTGCCGCCTTTTACGACCTTGGCAACACGGTTGATATGAACAACCTTTTCTATTAACTCACTTTCCCCTTCTTCCTTAAACAATGGGCATCTCCTTGATAATATCTAAAATATTAAACGCAGGTTTCACAGGTAATGAATCCTAAAACTCTAATCCGCCTTCCCGGGCCGCATCGGCCAGGGCCTTTATCCTGCCGTGATACAGGAAGCCGTTCCTGTCAAATACCACCTTTTTTATGCCTTTTTTTATGGCCCTTTCAGCGATCATTTTCCCGATCAAGACAGCGCCCTCCCTGTTGCCGCCCTTTCCCCTGGCTTCATCGGAGGCATCCTTTGACAGGGACGAGGCATCCACCAGAGTTTTACAGGATATGTCGTCAATGATCTGGGCATATATATTCTTAGAACTTCTGAATACGGTAAGTCTCGGACTTTCAGGCGTTCCTCTCACCTTTTTTCTAACCCTTCTTTTTCTCTTTTCTCTTGAATCAGCGCTGCTCATTGCTGTCATATAAAACCCTTAATTCAAATTTTTGATAAAATATTATTTTGTACCTGTTTTGCCGGCCTTAAGCTTGATAACCTCGCCGAAATTCCGAATGCCCTTCCCCTTGTAAGGTTCCGGCTTTCTGAAACTTCTCATCTTCGCTACGGTACTGCCCAGGAGTTCCCGGTCAATTCCCGTGAGCGTAATCTTTGTTTTATCAATACTCGCATCTATGCCTTTCGGCAGTTCGTAAACAACAGGATGTGAGTATCCCAGGTTAAATGTTGCCGTCCTTCCTGACAATTCGACCCTGTATCCGACACCCACAATCTCGAGGACCCTTTCAAATCCCTTGCTGACGCCGGTGACCATGTTGGCAATCAGCGCCCTGAACAACCCGTGAAGTGAGTCCAACTGTTTTGTCGAACCGTCAATAGACAGTATGATCTGTTCATTTTCGGTCCTTACATTAACCCCCGGATCTATATCCCTGATGAGTGAACCTTTCGGTCCGCTTACGGTAATTTTATTATCCTTGATATCCACCTTTACGCCTTTAGGTATGGAAATAGGCTTTTTGCCTATACGCGACATCGGAAACCTCCAGTAACTTTCCCTGTTATCATAATACTATTAACGGGTGTCATTAACCACCCTGTGCCTTACCATATGGAGCAGATAATTTCTCCACCGACGCCCATTTTTCTTGCCTGTTTATCGGTCATTATTCCCTTGGAAGTAGAAAGTATGTTGATGCCGAATCCGTTCAAAACCTGGGGTATCCTGTCCCCTTTTGAATACATGCGGCAGCCGGGCTTGCTCATTCTTTTCAGTCCGCTGATAATGGACTCTCCCTTTTCATCGTATTTAAAGAATACCCTCATTACGCCCTGCTTCCGGTCTTCAATAACCTTGAAATTTTTTATGAAGCCTTCAGCCTTCATCACCTTGGCTATATCTACCTTCAACCTTGAACTCGGGATGTCCACTGTAGAATAAGAAGCGGTCAATCCGTTCCTCAT
>JAFGIC010000211.1 GCA_016929815.1 Deltaproteobacteria bacterium | reverse complement strand
GTGTATATCTCCGGCAGGTTTGAGCAGAAATGGACTATGAGCATTGTTATGGCGGTGTGCTTTATAGTTGTTGTTCTGATAGGCGTGAGCCTGGGGGTAAGTATGACATGGCTCATCCTGATCGCCTTTATAACATCACTTGTGTTCTGCTGGGTGTTGCGGCTCAGGTACGCAATGAGCGCCATATTGTCGCTTATCCATGACACGCTTATAGTATTAGGGGCCTTTGCAATCACCAACAAGGAGATAACCCTGACGGTCGTGGCGGCAATTCTCACTCTTATAGGGTATTCGCTTAACGATACTATCGTCACATTTGACAGGATAAGGGAACACCTGAGAAGCAATCCCGAAAAGAAGAGCCTGGCGGAGATAGCCAACAGGAGCGTCAACGAGACCCTCAGCAGGACAATCCTGACATCAGGAACCGTGTTCGCGGTCATTCTTGCGCTTTTTTTCATGGGAGGGGTTGTGATACACGACTTTGCATTTGCCATGCTGATCGGCACTATTACCGGCGTATATTCAACAATATATATAGCAAGCCCGTTCCTGCTTTTGTGGAAGGATGATGCGGGAAAAGGGAGGCGACGAAAGAGAAGATAGTAATTTATTTTCCCCCACAAGGTCTTTTTTTATGGAAAATATTCAAATGAAAACTCCGGACAGACCCGCAACTACCCCTGTAAAAAGGAAAAAGAGGGTCAGAAAGCCAGGAACAAAGAGACCGTTGGGTTACAGGATTGGCATAACACTCTTTATAGCGGCCATTGCACTGGGCGCGTTCAAGCTGTGGACGTGCCTTAATGTTGCTGATCCTCATTTTGATTATATGGACGCGACCCTTAACGGCGAGGCCCTTGTCCTTCTGAACGGCGAAACGGCCCGCTTCCATCCGGGCGACAGGCTCAGGATCATCGATATCTCAACCAATATATGCTTCAACAGGGGCGTGCGCATCGTGTCCGAGGGGATGGATGCGGACAGTTTAGTTTACGGCGAGGTACTCCTGTCGGAAGTCCTGCCTGAAAAGGACATCTACTCAGGCTATACATTCAGACTCGATATAAAATTTAAGAATACACTTATGGGATATATCGATCTTGTTGTTGAGCCGCAGGTAAAAGACTGGCTTGACAGGGTGGACAGGGTTATAGATCCCGACAGAAGGATTGATGTGCTGAAGCAGGCGCAGGATGTCTTTCCCGATGAGAGACAGATAAAAAACAGGCTGGTCAGCGAATATATCAATCAGCAGAAATGGGCGGACGCCGCACGGATGCTTGAGGGGCTGGTCAGGGAGAATCCCGATCCGGAGTCATACGGCGACCTCCTCGATGTGTATGAGAAGATGCAGAACGCCATAGGCGCCGTATCCGTGCTCAGAAAGATGATCGATCTGAAACCTGACGACTTGGACCTTAAGATCAAGCTGGCTGACGTCCTTGAGAGTTCAGGGAGGATAACAGAGGCTATAGAGGTTTATGAGGCCCTTCTTGAAGGCGTTAAGGGGAAGGATCTTCTTCCTGTGTACAACAGCCTTGGATACCTGTACGCAGAGAAGGGGGACAATGACAAGGCGATCTCCTTTTATCTCAAGGCCCTTGATCTGAACAAGGAAGATGCCAATATCTATGATAATCTCTCGCTGCTTTATGAAAAGACAGGGCAGAAGGATAAGGCCAACCAGTATCTTGCCGGGGTGATTGAGCTCAGGCCCGATTCAAAGGATGACAAGATGAAACTGGCGGGGAATCTTCTGGAGGCGGGAAAGATACAGGAGGCTGAGGAGAACATAGGCGATTTCCTGAAGGTCCACCCCGGGTCCATGGACGCATGGATGCTTATGGCCCGTATCGCTGAGAAGAAAGGCGACAGGACAGCCCTTCAAACAGCCTATGAAAAGATAATGGGGCTTGATCCCCTGAACAGTGCGGTCATGTATAACCTTGGAGTAATGGAATATGATTCAGGTAATCAGGAAAAGGCGTCGGATTATTTTGAAAAGTACATAATATCCTCTCCTGATGACGAAACGGCGCGATCCTTTCTTTTTGAAATATACAGGACCCTGAAAAAGGATGACCTGGCCTACAGGGAGGCATCCGCTATTATTAAGCTGAAACCGGATGAATCCGAGTGCTGGAAATATATTTTTGAGTATCTTAATAAAAAGCAGAGGTACAGCGATATAATTTCCATAATGCAGGAAGGGGTGGAGACCAGCCCAAAGGATGTGAGCATCAGAAAATATCTTATCGGCGCCTATCTTAAGACAGGGAAGGAAAATCTGGCCATAACCCATATGAAGGCGGCCCTTGAGCTTCAGCCGAAGGACGAGGAAATGCTCATGCAGCTGGCGAGGCTCTATGAGCAGCAGAATAAAACCGGGGAGGCCCTGGATACCTATAAGAAGGCCCTTGAGATCAATCCGGAAAATGCAGAAGCGGAGGATGCCTATCTGCGGTTGAGGCTTAAGACGATAGGGAAATGAATAATAAACCACACATCAGCGTCACTGCGGGGCTAATCTTCAAGGACGGCAGGATTCTGATCGCGGAAAGACCGCGGGGGTATCATCTTGCGGGCCTCTGGGAGTTTCCGGGGGGAAAGCAGGAGCCGGATGAGACACTCGAAGAATGCCTGGAAAGGGAGATAAAGGAGGAGCTTGGCATAGAGATAAAGGCGGAGAGGCTTTTTGCGACCGTCATCCATGAATATGAAAAAAAGATTGTATCCCTCCATGTCTTTGATTGCACCCATGTCAATGGCGATCCGAAGGGCCTTGAAGGTCAGGATTTAAAATGGATCAAGCCTTCCGAACTGATGCAGTACGAATTTCCGCCGCCCGATCAGGAGGTGATAAGACTCCTTGTAAAAAGGTTAAAAATCATGGCACATCAATATAGAGAAAACCTTGTTTCTGGGGTGCGGTAGAATCATGAATTTAAAGATTCCGGGGGTGATATTTTCCACCCGCATGAAACGCGTATGGCGCGGGACCCTGGTTGGAATTCTCATAGGGATAGTATCAGGTCTCGGCGGCGTAGTATTCAGTCTCCTTCTCCAGATATGCTCAAGGTTTTTTACGGGCGAACTCACAGGTTTTATCCTGCCGGAAAATCTCATCGGCGGCAAGTTTCTCGGTTTTCCGATAGAACGCTGGATGATGCTATGGATACCGGCCCTGGGTGGTCTGATATCGGGCGTACTGGTCTTCACGGTCGCCCCTGAGGCTGAAGGCCACGGAACAGACGCCATGATCGACAGCTTCCACAGAAAAAGGGGTATGATCAGGAAGCGTGTTCCCTTGATCAAGATAATAGCTTCTGCCGTCACCATAGGCTCAGGCGGTTCGGCAGGAAAGGAAGGCCCAATCGCCCAGATAGGCTCGGGTTTCGGTTCGATTCTGGGCTCCTTTCTCAAGGTAAGCGACAGGGACCGTAGAATCATGCTCCTTGCCGGGGCTGCCGGTGGGATCGGAGCTATATTCAAGGCGCCGCTGGGAGCAGCGCTCTTTGCGATAGAGGTCCTCTACAGAAAAGAGGATTTTGAATTTGAGGCAGTTATACCCTGCATACTCTCCTCTATTACCGGTTTCATGGTCTTCACTTTCTACGATGGCGCCGAGACGGTCTTTCAAATACCCCGATTGACACTTGCCACCCCGATGCAAATGCCCTTTTACGTTATTCTCAGTATATTCTGCGCTGCCGTGGGATATATCTATATCAGGTTTTTTTACGGATCGAGGGACTATTTTTTTAAACGGATTAGGATTCCAAACAAAATGAAGCCGGCACTGGGCGGGCTGCTGGTGGGCATCGTCGCCTTTTTTTCCCCGGAGGTGCTTGGAGGTGGATACCAATCTATACAATCCGCCATAAACGGGCAGCTGGCCCTTCAGACCATGGCGCTGCTTGTATTCACCAAGATTGCTGCCACATCCTTTACCATCAGCTCAGGAGGGAGCGGAGGCGTGTTTGCGCCGTCAATTTTTATCGGTTCCATGGTAGGCGGCGCATACGGGGCTGCGTGCGGGTGTATTTTCCCGAATATAATAACGGAACCATCGGCCTTTGTCCTTGTAGGCATGGGAGGATTTTTTGCGGGCGTGGCGAAGGTCCCCATTGCGGCACTTATCATGGTGGCTGAGATGACAGGGGGCTACAACCTTATTGTACCAATGGTTATTGTTTCAACCATCTCCTACCTCCTCCTCGGCAACGTTTCCCTGTATGAAAAACAGGTCTCCACAAGGCTCGATTCACCCTCCCATATAGGAGATTTCGCCGTTGATATAATGGGAAGTCTCAGCGTTAAAGATGCCCTGGCTGCAGGTCTGAGAGCAGATACCATACCTGAAGGAATGCGCTTCAATGAGATGCTTAAATTCATGG
>JAFGIC010000210.1 GCA_016929815.1 Deltaproteobacteria bacterium | reverse complement strand
GTTCAAGGGGTCAAAAATTAGAGGGGTCGAGGGGTCGAGGGGTCAAGATAAGAAATTCAAAACCGGTTTTCACTTGAACCCTCGAACCCTGAACCCTTGGACCCTATAATAACAGGATCCCGGCGTAGATAAATTATTTTCATTAAGTTTCATGGAGAATTAAAGTATGAAGTATCTAGTTACAGGCACTGCGGGGTTTATAGGCTCATTTACCGCCGAAAGGCTTCTGGAAAGAGGCGATGAGGTAACAGGCCTTGACTGCATCAACGATTATTATGACATAAACCTGAAGTTCGGACGATTAAAAAAGGCCGGGATAGATCCCTCTCGAGTTGAATATGGCAAGCCCGTTAAAAGCTCCGTGCATGAGAGATATTCCTTTGTAAAGATGAACCTGGAAGACAGGGGGGGGATCGAAGGACTTTTTAAACAGGAAGGCTTTGACATGGTCTGTCACCTGGCCGCCCAGGCAGGTGTGAGGTATTCGATCACCAATCCTCATGCCTATATTGACGCAAATATCGTCGGTTTCCAGAACATGCTTGAGGGATGCAGGAATTTTGGAATCAGGCATCTGGTCTATGCCTCATCCAGCTCTGTTTATGGCCTGAATGAAAACTACCCCTTCTCAACCCATGACAATGTGGACCACCCCATATCACTCTATGCCGCCACCAAAAAGGCCAACGAGCTTATGGCCCACACATACAGCCATCTGTACGGCATACCCACAACAGGCCTGAGGTTTTTTACGGTCTATGGCCCATGGGGGAGGCCTGACATGGCGCTTTTCATATTTACAAAGGCGATACTTGAAAACAGGCCCATAGATGTGTTCAACAACGGTGACATGAAAAGGGACTTTACATATGTGGATGATATTGTAACCGGGGTTGTGAAGGTGCTGGATAAAACGCCTTCAGGCAACCAGGACTGGTCCGGAAAGGCCCCTGACCCCTCATGCTCGGTCTCGCCCTACAGGATATACAATATAGGCAACAATTCTCCTGTAAGGCTTATGGATTTCATTGACGCCATTGAGAACGCCATCGGGAGGAAGGCAGTAAAGAACTTTATGCCAATGCAGCCGGGCGATGTGCCTGCCACCTGGGCGGATGTCAATGACCTTGTAAAGGATCTCGGATATAAGCCCGGAGTGGATGTAAGAGAAGGTGTGAAAAGATTTGTGGAATGGTATAAGGGATATTATAAGGTGGATTAACTTAAACGGAATTACGGAGAGAAAAAATGCCTTTTAAAAAGAATATTCTATGCATAGGCGCAGGTTATGTGGGGGGGCCCACCATGGCCATGATCGCGGCCAAGTGCCCGCAATACAAGGTCTTGGTAGTGGATATTAACCATAAAAGGATCAATGAGTGGAACAGCGATAATCTCCCGATATATGAACCAGGGCTGGATGAACTGGTTAAGGCCGCGCGGGGGAGAAACCTGTTTTTCTCAAACGAGATAGAAAAGGGGATCAGGGATGCGGACATTATATTTGTATCCGTGAATACGCCCACAAAGACCTTCGGACAGGGATCGGGCATGGCAGCGGACCTCCAGTACTGGGAAAAGACCGCAAGGCAGATACTCGCGAATTCCGACAGAGACAAGATAATTGTCGAGAAATCCACTCTGCCTGTAAGGACCGCCAAGGCCATGGAGAGGATACTTAACAGCAACGGAGGGAATATAAAATTCGAGGTCCTTTCCAATCCGGAATTCCTGGCCGAGGGGAGCGCAATCAAGGATCTGGAGAACCCGGACCGTGTGCTTATAGGCTCCAGGGAGACTGAGGAGGGGATAAGGGCGAGAAAGGAACTTGTGGATATCTATGCAAACTGGGTGCCCCGTGAAAAAATTATCGAATCCAATGTCTGGAGTTCGGAGCTTTCCAAATTGACCGCCAATGCCTTCCTGGCACAGAGGGTATCATCAATAAACTCTCTCTCAGCATTGTGCGAGGCCACGGAGGCGGACATCGAGGAGGTAGCCTATGCAATCGGGACGGATTCAAGGATAGGAAATAAATTTCTAAAGGCAAGCGTGGGTTTCGGAGGTTCATGTTTTAAAAAGGACATACTAAATCTTGTATATATCTGCCGGACCTACGGGCTTAACGAGCCTGCGGATTACTGGGACTCAGTGGTGCGTATCAATGAATGGCAGGAGAGGAGGTTTGTCCTCAGCATGCTTTCAAACATGTTCAACACTGTTGCGGGCAAAAAGATCGCAGTGCTGGGGTTCGCATTCAAGGCAAACACGGGAGACACAAGGGAATCGCCTGCAATCTATATTACTAGAGGCCTTATAGAGGAGCGCGCCCTGGTCAACGTCTCCGACCCAAAGGCGCTTGGAAATGCCAGGGAGGATCTGAAGGACATAAGGGAGGGGCTGGAATATATTGAAGACCCGTACAAGGCCGCAGAAGGCGCCCATGCCATTGCTGTCCTGACGGAATGGGACATCTACCGCAATCTTGACTATAAAAAGATATTCGATTCAATGGTCAAACCCGCATTCGTATTTGACGGACGCAATATCCTGAACCACAGGAAGCTCTTTGAGATGGGATTCAATGTCTTTGCAATAGGAAAGACCCCTTTGAAGCATTTTTAGGAGGCATTATTGCCTTGACAAACAACAGCGCTTTTGACATAAAATTTCTGTCGCAAAGCATTTCTCCGTCTTTCTTTTAGCGCAAAAAACTCAGTGTATTATTAATCTTTTTGTCACGGAATAGACGCCTCATGTCGGAACAGAAGATCCCCGGGAATCAGGATGGCCGCTCTTTCAGGGTTAAAATTGCCGCCCTCGTAACCGGAATAAACGTGATACTGACATTTATCAAGTTTATTCTCTATTTTTTTTCAGGCAGCATGGCAATCCTGGCTGAGGCATGGCACAGCTTTTCCGACATTGCCACAAGCATTCTGGTTCTTGCCGCGCTGTTAAAAGAAACACGACTCAACGGCCCGGAAGATACATTGCCGTCCGGGAAGAACGGCAAAAACAGGACGGAATCGATTATTTCACTGGGAATCGGTGTAATGCTTACAATCGTCGCAGGCTCCCTGATATTCAAGTTTATTACAGCGGAATCCCAGCCTATTGAAAACTCCCTGGTTTCCGGGCTGATTTTTCTGGCGTTTTCCTTCGTGTCCTATTTTATCTACAGGTTTGAAACACAGGTCGGCGAAGATGTGAATTCCATAGGGCTGATCTCGGACGGCATGCACTCACGCGCAGACATGGTAGCGTCGCTCGTGACAGGTTTTGCACTGATCCTTTACACCGTCGGATTGAACCTGGACCGCTGGGTTTCCCTTTTTATAGCGCTTTTCGTCCTTGCCTTTGCTGTTGAAACAATAACAAATGTTGTTATGGATTTTTTCCGCGTAGAGAAAGATTCGATCCACAGATACCGTTTTTCCCGGGTCTTCTTTGTCCTGTTCAACAAGGATGCCTTCTATGAAAAATCAAAAGGGGTTCGTTCTTTTATTGAAAAGAGATTCAAATTTACAGGGCTGACAAAGATAATTCAAAGGACATTGTTGGTCCTTGTCCCAGCGGCAGTAATCGCCGTCTTACTTTCATCGGTATTTTTCATGGTTGGAATCAATGAAAAGGCGGTAGTCGAAAGATTCGGGAGGCCGGTCAACACAAATAAACCCATAGAGCCGG
Organism: Deltaproteobacteria bacterium; assembly: GCA_016929815.1. Lineage (GTDB taxonomy): Bacteria > Desulfobacterota > DSM-4660 > Desulfatiglandales > HGW-15 > JAFGIC01. Next base: position 15,622 of record JAFGIC010000210.1, on the reverse strand, counting down.
GGCTGCACATCAAGTGGCCGTGGCCAGTTGACAGGGCTGTAAAGGTGGATGCTTCGACGATAAAAAGCATGAACATAGGCAATATCGTCAGCGACCAGAGCCTTGCATTGTTATGGACAAAAGGTCACGGGACAGAGGAGACCTTTTTAACCGGCGACAACAACTTTTTTTATCCTTATATTGTTGTTCATTATAAAATCAAGGAGGTGTTCCAGTATCTGTACAAAAACCTGGACCCGGAAAAGACAGTCAACGAGACGGCGCATCAGATTGCAACCCATCTTTTTTCCCGGCAGAAATTTTACGATATCGCTTCAACAAACCGGGAGAGACTTGAGAAGGAGATGTTTGAGAGCCTGAGCGCGCGCCTTGATGAGCTTGAAGCAGGAATCGAGATAATCAGTGTGCATTTCAAGGATATTCACCCTCCCATTTCTGTTGCCGATTCCTTTGAAAAGGTGATTGCGGGATACCAGGATAAACAGAGGATTATAAATGAAGCGCTGGGATACCAGTATAATACAATCCCTGCATCAAGGGGAAACGCCGTAAAGGAGACAGAGGCAGCCGGGGGATATATAACGGAGCGTATAAATACGGCTGAAGGCGATTCCAGCCGTTTTATCATGTCCGTGCCTAGCTCAAACCTCGAAAAGAAAGTGGCCATGATCCGCATCCGGCTTGAAACGATCAGAGAGGCGCTGAAAGACAAAAAGAACATTGTTGTGGACCCCAAGGTCGGCACAGCGGACATCTGGATGGATTTTGATACGCTTATCCCCAAGGATGACGGCCAGGATGATGAGAAGGATAATAAGAAGGACACCGAGAAAGAAGAGGATTGATAATATGGAAAGGTATATAAGACATGTGTTGATTGCCGGTTTACTGGTAGCTGCTGGGCTTGGTCTTGTTTACTTAAGCACCTATAAGGTATCGGAAAGCGAATACGTGATCCTGACGCAATTCGGCAAGCCCTCGGGAGCGATCCAGGAGGCGGGACTGCACTGGAAACTGCCCGGTTTTCTGGAAACGATCAACAGGTTCGACCGCCGCATTCACATATTTGCCACTCAGCCTATTCAATTGATGCTGGGCGATAAAAATCCAATTGTGCTGACCAGCTTTATCTGCTGGCGCATCCAGGACCCTCTCCTTTTTTTCCAATCCCTGGCAAATACGGAGACAGCGACTCAAAAACTGGGGGACATGATAAACTCACAACTCGGCAATGCCTTGGGCGACCTTAAGATAACGAATATCATCAATACGGACGTCAACGAAATAAAGCTTGAAGGGCTTGAAAGCGCCATATTGAAGAATATCAATGCGGGGGCGAAGGACAAATACGGTATCGAGGTGGTTCAGGCCGGGATAAGCCGGATCGCCTATCCGACTGTTGTCGCTGATGCCGTTTATAACAGAATGAAATCCGAACGGGAGAAGGAGGCTCTGAAATACAGGGCTGAAGGCAGGGAAGAGGCCACAAAGATCAAGGCAAAGGCTGACCGCGAGGTGACGGAGATCCTCTCAGAGGCATATAAACAGGCGCAGATACTCAAGGGCCAGGGAGATCAGAAGGCGCTGGAGATTTATTCAAAGGCCTACGGCAAGGACAGGGAATTTTTTGAATTTACCAAGTCCATGGAGACCTATAGGGATATCCTGGGCGCCAAGAGCACACTGGTTATATCGACCGATTCCGATATGTTGAAATATCTTAATAATCCCAAAGGCGCTGAATATAGATGAACAGTAAAACAAACAGACTGTCCGATACATTGAAGACCTCGCTTTCAAAAGTGGCTTCTTTCTCTCGTCAGATTGCCGTATGTCTGATCCTGTTTTATTTCTGCTCGGGGATATACTCCATATCGTCCAATGAAGTAGGAATCCTGCAGCGCTTCGGAAGGGTGATTGAAAGCGGGATACAGCCCGGCATACATTTTGCCCTGCCCTGGCCGATAGACAGTGTAATCAAGGTGCCCATAAGGGTTGTTAACAGGATACTGATAGATGATTTTTCCAGTGAAAAGACAGAAAAAAATTCCGCATCAAGCGCCTTTTCTGAAATGACCGGTCTTGATTCATATTGCCTGACCGGAGACAACAACCTTATCAATATCATGTGCGTCGTACAGTATAACATTATTGATCCGGTCAAATACATCTTTTATGTAAGCAATCCTGATGACATACTTAAAAACATGGCCTGCAATACGATCGTGCATTGCCTGGCAGGCATGAGCATTGACGAGGTTTTGACAAGCGGCAAGCAGGGGATGGTCTATAATATAAAAAAAGATCTCCAGAAGAGGCTTGATGATACGGACAGCGGTATGGGCGTGTCATTTATTGAGATAAGCAGCATCAACCCCCCGGAACGGGTCCAGGATGATTTTTCAGATGTTGTCAGGGCAAACATTGACAGGGAAAAGATGATCAATGACGCGGAGGCGTATCGCAATGAAAAGATCCCTGCCGCGAACGCCGACGCAGCGAGGATAATGGAGGAGGCTGAGGCGTACGGGAAAGAGGTGGTTCTCAAGGCGGAGGGAGACACGGAAAGATTTTTGAATCTTCTGGAGCAGGCAAGCATAAAAGACAATTCGGTCCGGAAGATGCTTTATATAGAAACAATGACGGAGATCATGAAAAATGTGGGGATAAAAAAGATCGTGGTCTCCGATGAAAAGAAAGATGCGCCGGCCCATCTGATAATCAACTCAAGCGACAAATAATCTGAGCGTCTTAAAACGCTGATCTACGGATGGACACTAACGCAATATAAGGTATCAAAAATAAAGGGCATGACTGATACCCCCGGCATCTTTGTCATGCCCTTTGTTTAAACCAGAGAATAAATTATCCCTGTGCCTTCTGAAAGACCCTATTGCGGCCGAGGCAATATATATTAACTGTCTCATAATTGAGTTAAGTACCGTCATTCCGACGAAGGCCGGAACCCGGCAGCTTTTACGAAAACGTAGTGTTGATACTAAATGAGACCGTTAATAATTGCCTTCAGCAGGCGCTCTTATAGGGTCTTACCGACACCATCCCCACCACCCCTTCTTCCAGCGAGGCGGCTTTTTTTCCATGGCATATTCGTCAATCAACACCGGGACATATTCGGATGTCCCTGATTCCTCCTCTTCAACCAGCGAATAGGAGAAGGTCTTGAATTTAAGGGTATTGTCGTCAACGTCAAAATAGGTGAATGTCGGTATATCTTCATAATATACAGCGGCGTAATTATAGTAAACGGCGGAGTCGCTGGTCTCATCGCCGATATTGCAGTTCAGGTCGTAATACTTGCTTCCACTCGATGAACTCGCCGTCAGGTAGAGTATGCCGGTTGGATTGATAACCTTGCCGCTTTGAGTGACCATCTGATCGAGCTGGGGCTCGTTGCCCAGCATCTGGTAAGTCTTTGTATAGGCGTGGTCATGACCCATCAGCACTACGTCGATGTCCAGGTCTTCCAGCATGGGCGTAAAGAGGTACCTGATGCCCTCCGATTGATCGTCCGTAGAGTGCATGGCTGCGCTGTATATGGAATAATGCCATACAACAATCTTCCACTTTGCCTGGGGATTCGCCGTAATTGCCTCCTCAATAAATGCCTCGTGCTCATCCAGAGATGCCTTGAACTCATCCAGATCACCTTCGTTTTCCAGCTCCTCCAGCCAAGCGCGAAGCTCATCATCGGTTTCGAGATATCCGCAGTCCGCGCACCCGTCCTCGTCAACTGTCAGGTCTCCGTATGTGTTGTTGCACCTGTCAATTTCATCAGGGATGCCGTCGCTGTCAACATCGTTATATGGACAGCCATTTGCATTTACATCATAACCTGCTGGGGTATTATCGCACTGATCAACCCCATTTAAGACTCCGTCACCGTCATAATCTTCATCATCGGGCAACGGGCAGCCGTTTTCGTCCACAAATGTGTTTTCAGGAGTGTCCGGACAGTCATCATCAGTATCAAGCACACCATCGCCATCACTGTCGGTGGGGGGACCGCCTCCGCCGGGAGGGGGCGGTGGGGGAGCGCCTCTGGGGAACAGGTTATTTGTTACATCCATGTTAAGGACCATAAAAAGCGCGTTTCCATGGGTGAAATAATAATCTCCTACGCCATTAGAATCCTGCCCGTATTCCTCTGATTCGTTGGGGAGATTGAAATGATACTCGAAATTCAAGGCCCTGTCATGGCTGGCATAGGTAGGGGCAACAGGAATAGAAGTCAATTCATAAGGAGTGAAAAACCCCGTGTATTCCCATTCCGCGTTCATAAGCTCCACCTGGTCTCCGCCTGATATCATGAAAGAGGCCCTGGGAAACATATCCGTCATCAATCCCACAGTGGTAGCCCAACCTTCAGTATCATTTTCGGAAGCCGCCTGCTGCTCGGCTGTGCGTGCTTCTATAAGGGCAAGCAGGTTTTCTGCAAGGGTTGCATCGAGGAGTTTTAAATTTGCCAAGTCAGTGGCGAAGCTTTCTTTTTTGTATTCATCATAAAAGACATTATAAACCCCGGTTACCTTGTCCGCGACAAAGGCAGCTAAAAGAGCCGCAATTTCTTCTTCCGTGGCGGAAGGGTTCCCGGCCCTTATATAAGCTTCGATTGTATCATCAGACGGTGTAGCATTTGTTTTATAATATGTTTTGATAACAGGCTTGAGGTCTTGAGACCCGGAGAGACTTTTCGGCCCAGAGGCTCCTATCTGGGAGTCGGCTACATACAAGAAACCGAATTTCTTATGATCTCTTGCTGTATAGTCAAATGAATCGCTCCAGTTGCCCGCGCCGTCAGCTAACTTGTATGCATATTCTCCCTGTTTTAGACCATCCACAGTAACCTTGCAGTAGTAATCCGCGTTGCCGTTTTCATCGATTCCGGCAGAGGCCCAGATGCCTTCAATTGTCCTGGATCCAGGCGGAAAAAATGGGAAGTATTTTTTAGCGCCCCTAAAATTAAAGAGCCTTTTTGCTATCTTCATTTCGCAGGCAGTACCTGCTGTAGCATTGCCGCTATGCCAGGTAAGATTTAATTGAGAAGGGTCAGCGCCCGGAGTCATGGCAATGTCTGAAATATTATAATCATTGTCTCCCTTCGCTATTAAAGGAAGAGCTACAGCTAAACAGATTGATGATAATGCCGTTATAAAGATTATTAGTTTTTTATGCATTGTCTTCCCCCTCTTGAAAAAGATTGTTAATAATTGTTTGTTTACATCCTGTAAGATAATTAACCTCCTTTCTTTGTACAATTGTTACTAAAAAGAAAATCATTTAGTCATAAACAAGACGTAATTTTTTAGAAAAAAGGTGTATAAAATTTATGAATAATATATGTTGAATCGACCGGGAAACAGATCTCATGTCAATTGTCGCGGGGAGTTCACGCGCTAAAATATCTCGGATTATTGAAGAATTGAATTCATTAAAACTGTTTAACTCTACAATTGAAATGTAAAGGTATTATTTTTTTGCGGTAAATTATTTGTAAATAATATGCTAAGAAAACCGCTTTCAGCTTAACAATAAAAAATTCTATAATCTCGTTGGGGTTGATTATTAATGGCTTGTGGCGAAGTCATGATAGTCTTTGCGGATAATTTATGAATTAAGTAAACAGAATACAGAAAACAGGAAACAGAATGTAGAAAAACCAATGTTGCTCTGACTTATGATTCCTCCATTATGAATTCCGATACCCTGATGTTTTGCGAAGAGGCAGTTGATTTAAATGATGGCATAGCTAAAGAAGGCATTAAACCTATAAGCGTTGAGATCAATGAAAATTTCAAAAAGATGGGGCCATACCCGGCGCCTCGACCTGTCCGGTAGGAGGCGTCGGTTTATGGCCCTTTTCTAATATCAGAAAGAAGGCTTTATTACCTTTCTGTCTTCCTCCTTCTTGCAAGCGTAAAACCGCCCGCAACAGCGATTAATAACAGACACACAAAGGCACCGTTCTGCAGGAGAGGCGATGAACCTCCATTAATGGATGTCATAATGAAGCAACTGTCATCGTCATCATTGCCATCGTCCGTGCCGGAAGTATCGTCAGTTGTCTTCTCCTCTTCCGCCGGGGATGGCTCTATCTCCTCTTCCAGTGTGGTGATGGTGTATTCGTCGATCAGGGTAGCCGAATAAGCTCCGATCTTATCGCCAAGCGTATAGGAATAGGTGGACAGTTTCAGGGTATCGTCCGTAACATTGAAATATGTGTATGTAGGGATGTTCTCATAATAGACATCCGCATAATTATAATACACGGATGAATCGCTGGTATCATCGCCGATGTTGCAGTTCAGGGAATAATATTTGCTGCCGCTGGATGAACTTGCAGTCAGGTAAAGGATACCGGTCGGTTTGATAACCTGGCCTTCCGAACCGATGGTTTGCGTTGTCTGGGGGACGTTGCCAAGCATCTGGTGTGTCCTTGTATAGACATGATCATGACCCAGAAGAACAACGTCGATGTCCAGCTCTTCAAGCATTGGCGTGAAAAGATATCTTATGGCCTCAGATTGATCGTCGGTGGAATGCATGGCCGCGCTGTAGATGGAATAATGCCAGACCACAATCTTCCATTTTACGTCGGGGTTTGAATCGATTGCGGCCTGTATGAATGCCTTGTGTTCCTCCAGAGAGGCCTTGAAATCTGCAAGTGTATCTTCAATTACATAAACAGGGATAGTTTCTGCCTCATCTTCCCAAAGCAGTTCACCGGTAACCGGATCAGTGGCCTGCTCATCCGTTACCGTATTTTCCATGCCTTCTATCCAGTCACGAAGCTCATCATCGGTTTCGAGATATCCGCAGTCCGCGCATCCGTCTTCGTCAACCGTAAGGTCTCCGTATGTGTTGTTGCATCGGTCAATCTCGTCGGGGATGCCGTCGCTGTCAACATCTTCATAGGGGCAGCCGTTGGCGGCAATATCACCGGAATCGACCGTGTATCCGTCGGGCGTGTTATTGCATTCATCATGGGTCCCCGTTCTTGTACCGTTAAGGACGCCGTCGCCGTCAAAATCTTCTGTTGATAAAAGAGAGCAGCCGTCTTCGTCCACGACGTCATCCGCCGGAGTATCCGCGCATGAATCATCGCTGTTAATTACGCCATCGCCATCATCGTCTCCAGTATCGACTTCGCTTCCGCCTCCGGAAGGCGGCGGCGGGGGCGGCCCACCCGAAGGATACAGATTGTTTGTTGTATCCATATTTAGGACCATTATAAGCGTATTCCCGTGGGTAAAGTAATAATCCCCGACGCCATAGGAATCATCACCATATTCCGCGGATTCATTCGGCAGGTTGAAATGGTACTCGAAATTGGCGCCCCTGTCATGACTGGCGTAGGTAGGGGCAACCGGCCATGAAGTAAGTTCATAGGGGGCGAAAAACCCTGTGTATTCCCATTCCTTGGTGTTAAGCTCAACCTGGTCCCCTCCTGATATTATAAAGGCGGCTTCAGGGAATTGCTCATTCATTATCCCAATAGTATTACACCAACCTTCGGTGTCATTTGCCGAAGCCGCCTGTTGTTCGAATAGACGTTCTGCTTTTTTAACTTCTATTGCTGCATAGCAGTCCGCGTCTGCGGTCTCTAAAGTGCCTGCTTTATAGGCATTATAATTCGCAAGTATTGCCGCTGAAAGGTCCGGGTTATCCGTTACTGTGGCATCAGGGACATAGTCGTCCACAATTGCCTGTATTTCCTCATCAGTGGCCTCCGGGAAGGCAAGTCTTGCCATGTATTCTGCAATATCTTCTTTAGCCGATGAATTTGAGTAGCTTTTTGGGCCTGATGCGCCTATCTGTGAGTCGGCTACAAAAAAGAAACCATATTCATTTTGATCCCTTGATGTGTAATCGTATGAATCACTCCAATTGCCGTTTCCGTCCCCCAAACGGTAAACATAAGCTGTCGATTCCTCCAGCCCTGTGACGGTCACCTTGCAGTAATAGTCTGCATTGCCGTTTTCATCATTGCCGGCGCTTACCGGAGCGGCCCCTGAAGAAAATGTGCTTGAAAGTGATGGAAAGAAAGAGAAAAGCTTTTTGGCTATCTTTACGTCACAGGTTCCGTCAGCACTGTCCGTGTGCCACGCCAGATTCAATTGAGATGGTTCGGCGCCGGGACTGAGGGAGATATCGGAGACATTGTAGTCTCCTGCAATTGAAGGAAATGCTGCGGCAAACTGAAGCAGTAATAATGCCGCAAAACAATAAAACCATATTCTTTTTTTCATTACTCGTCTCCTTATTTGTGAAAGGTTATTAATAACAACATTTACCGGTAAAAGATTAACCTCCTTTCTATTGATGCTGGTGTTCTATTGTTTTTAAATTTTATGTTATGTCTTGGCCTGTGGCGCTATTTGAAACATAGGAATATTAGACTGGATGTATAAAAATAATATTTTTCACTTGTAAATGATTGCAAAAATAATGTAAAAAAATGAAAATTCGGTTAACATTTCATAACATCTCAATACAAAAGTCTCCTGAACGTTTTAAAGGAAGTGTGGGTTATGAAGAAAAAGGTTTTGATAATAGATGATGACCAAAAGCTGCAGGAGATCCTTAAGGAATACCTTGAAGAAGATGAATTTCATGTGATTTCCCTGCTCGACGGTGCAAACTGCCTGCCGATAATAGACCTTGAGGCGCCGGATATTGTTATACTTGATGTCATGCTTCCGAGCGGCAGCGGACTTGACGTCATGAGCAAGATCAAGAAGAAATATGTTGTTCCTGTAATAATGCTCACGGCCAAGGGTGAGGACACGGACAGGATAGTCGGACTTGAGTTAGGGGCGGATGACTATCTGCCTAAACCATTTAACCCCCGGGAACTGGTTGCAAGGATGAGGGCCGTAATGAGAAGAAATGTCTTTACCGACGGCAATGCTTATTCACACCATGATGATACGCCGATAAAGGTTGAAAATATTATTCTGAACAGGGCAAAACAAACCGTATTTGTCGGGTCAAAAGAAATAGAGCTTACCTTGACCGAATTTAAAATTCTTGAGGTCATGATGAGAAACAGAGATGTTATACTGAGCCGTGACAGGCTCATGAACCTGGCCATGGGCAAGGATTTTATGGCCTTTGACAGGGTAATCGATGTCCATGTAAGCAAACTGCGATCCAAGCTGCATGCGTATCCGGACTCCCCGCATTATATAAAGACCGTGCGCGGCACGGGTTACATGTTCACGGTTGAATCATGAGATCCAGCAACCTCTATATCAAATTATTCATATCTGTTCTTTTTCTGATGATGGGGGTAATGGTTTATTTTTTTATAGAGTTTAACTATTCGGCAAAGAAGAGACTGAGTCCTGAAAGAGACCAGAACCGGGCCGTAAGGGTTCAGATTCTTAAGGAGCTGATAGAGGAAAACATCCGTCTGAACGATGGATTTGATCAGGCTCGCGGGGAGATCAAGGAGATCATTACTAGGACCGCCGATCTCTATGAAGGCAGGATATGGATCGAGGATACCACCGGGGCGCCCTTGCTGGAATCCTTTGCCCCGGAAGACAGGCCGGAAAAGATCCCGCCGGAGATTTACAGGAAGGCCAGGCGCGGCGATGTTAAAATTTATCATGTTCTTCAGGACGACATAAAAAGGTTTTACACAAGCATCCCTCTTGATCCTGATGCCGGCAACGGATTGAGCCTTCATATCTTCTATCAGGGCATGGATGATAAGTATCTGTCTAAGTTTACCATAGAGCTGGTGGCGATTATCCTGATTATGGCTGTTCTTGCCTTATCTCTTTTCCAGCTTATAAGGCTTAAGGTCAACCGATTCAGGAAATCGGTCCTCAGGATTGCGGACGGGGATCTCGACCACAGGGTCGATGTCAAAGGCAGGGGAGTAGTCGAGGACCTTGGCCGAGCCTTTAACGGTATGACCGACAAGCTGCAAAAGATGATCACCAGCAACAGGGAGATAACCGCCAACGTATCACACGAGATCAGGACGCCTCTTGCGAGGATGAGGGTTGTAGAAGACCTTTTAAGAAAGCAATTCAACAGGGGGGATTTTTCAGGACACGAAAGACACCTGGACAATATTAAAGAAGACATCCAGATTCTGGATGACCTTACGGGACGACTCCTTGAATTCGTGAAACTGGACAGCCATGAAACTATTTCCAGGAATGAGCAATTCAATCCCTCGGAGCTGATCAGCGATCTTCTGATCCGGTTCGACCCGGTTATTGAGTATAAGGATTTGACCGTTAAGAAAGACTTTACCTTTTCTTCACTGATAACAGGAAACAGGGATGCATTGATATCGTCTTTTTTAAATCTCCTTGACAATGCAACCAAATATACATCCGAGCACGGCAAAATTTTTATAAAAACCGGTTCCAATGACGGTTTTTTTGAAGCAAGCATAACAAACTCTTTTAAAAAACTGGATCAAAAGGATCTGGACAATATTTTTAACCCATTCAAAAGGACCTGCCAGGAAGAAAAGGCCGGATCCGGTCTTGGCCTCGCCATCACGAAAAAGATAATTGAAAAGCACGGCGGAGATATCACCGCACAAAATTCCGAAGAAGGGTTTGAGATAACGGTCAAACTGCCTTTAAATTAATCTCACCGCAGAGTCACAGCCTGCGACGAGCTCAGTCGAGTTGAGTTCACAGAGAATTATTTAAATTTTCCTTTATCGGGAAATGCCGATAAAGGAAAACTGAATTAAACTCGGTGTTCTCAGCGGCTCTGTGGTGAATATTTTACGGCGCATCATTGCACCGTTGTCTGTGGAGGGGGAGGCGGCGGGTTTCTTGTTATCTTGCCTTCCTTTTCCAGTGCCTGAAGCACCTGCTGCAGTTTGTTATACAGATCTATGGCCGCGATCGGGGGAAGAACAAGCCTGCAAACGGGATACTGTCGGGCCGTGGGTTCCTTCTGAGGTTGCGGCTGGTCCATCCTTGTAGTGCAAAGCTCTATGCGCATGGTCTGTCCGTCAAATATAATCCCGTGAACCGAGTCCGCGAATGTTTCAGACACATCCGGCCTGTCAACAAAGTGTATTTGAGGTATTATGGGTTTTGTCATTAATGCTCCTTATTTAAATCAGGTGTTTTGATCAGGTCTTCAAATGGGATCAATCTAAACAGGAATATCAATAATGTCAATTGTAGTGTGCAATTCCCTTATCAGAGCCTCTCATGCGGCTCGGGACATCGTCTGTTTCTTGTTTGGAAACTTGCATTAATAAATAATTTGTTTTATTATATTAATGTCTAATCAAGATTTAGTTCTGCCAGACTTGATCTTACCCGGGAAATGACTCTCAATAATTGGGTTATTTCCTGAAATCCCGCGTATATTTTTAGTCAATTTTTGATGTTATATTTTTTTAGGATAACCGGAGGCATCAGGAAATGACAGAGATATTAAAAACTGATAATAATCATGACAATGTTGTTGAAGCGAGATATAGGGGTGTATTTGAAAACACCAAGGATGGGATAGTGGTTTACAAGGCTGTCCAGGATGGAGAGGATTTCGAGTTTCTGGATCTAAACAGGGCTGCGGAGAAGATAGAGCATGTAAAAAGAGATGAAATTATCGGGAAGAGGGTTACGGAAGTCTTTCCAGGGGTTATAAAATTCGGCATCCTGGAGGCTTTTAAAAGGGTTTACAGGAGCGGCGAAAGGGAGTTTTTCCCTGTCGCTTTTTATAAGGACGACAGAATAAGCGGGTGGAGGGAGAATTCGATCTATAAATTGCCTTCAGGCGAACTGGTAGCTATTTATTCCGATGAGACAGGAAGGAAACAATCTGAAAAGGCCTTTAACGCCATCCTTGAAAGCACGGTAGGGATAACCGGACAGGATTTTTTCGATAAGATAGTAAAGGAATTATCCGGCTGGCTTGAATGTGAAATAGCGTTAACCGGGGAGATTGTTCACAATAACATGATCAAGGCTGTTGCTATGGTTGTGGACGGACAGCCGACCTCCTATTTCTCATATAGTCTTGAGCAATCTCCCTGTCACTGTGTTATCCATAATGGATTTACCGTTTTTCCCGAAGGTGTCTGCCGACTGTATCCTGAAAATAAAATACTTAGAAAAATGAAGGCGGAAGGTTATGTGGGTACTCCTTTGAAGGCCAGGGACGGATCGCCGATCGGTATCCTTGCGGCGATATCCCGCAGCAGACTTATTCTTCCTGATCGCGCCGATCATGTGATAAATATCCTTGCTGCCAGGGCCTCGGCAGAGATCGAACGCTTAAGGATAGAGGAGGAAAAGAAGAAGATAGAGACGCAGTTATATCAGGCCCAGAAGATGGAGGCTATAGGCACCCTGGCAGGAGGGATAGCCCATGACTTCAATAATATCCTGCAGTCCATTATGTTGAATGCAGAGCTTGCCCTGATGGAACAGAAACCTGAAGGAATGGCCTATTATAGGATGGAGAATGTTTTAAGATCAGCCAAGAGGGCCACGGATCTTGTCAAGCAGATATTGCTGTTCAGCCGGCAAAGCGAGATTGAACTGAAGCCTTTGCAGATAAACCTGATAGTAAAGGAGGCTGTCAAGATGCTGCGGTCCTCCATCCCCACTACTATTGATATCGGACAGGATATAAGCCAGGGATGGGAGCTTGTTATGGCCGATCCTACTCGTCTTCACCAGATAATAATGAATCTGGCCACGAATGCAGCGCATGCCATGAGGGAAAAGGGCGGTACACTTTCATTTGTATTGAAACCAGTGGATATTAAGGATGATAAACCTGGAAATTGCCCTGATCTGAAGCCGGGACCTTACATGATGATACAGGTGATAGACACAGGTCATGGAATTGACCCATCAATAATGGCCAGGATTTTTGACCCGTTTTTTACCACAAAGGAGCGTGGGGAAGGGACGGGCCTCGGTCTTGCTGTGGCCCTTGGTGTAGTGAAAGACCTTGGAGGGGCCATTGCTGTTGAAAGCGAAGTCGGCAAGGGTTCGACATTTTCAGTATATCTGCCCAGGATAGAAAAGACTGTCCCCTCCATGGTAGAGAAGATCAAGCCATTACAGAAGGGCAGGGAGGTCATTCTTCTTGTTGATGATGAAAAAAGCCTTGTTGACGCCCACGCTGAGGCATTCGGCAAACTCGGCTATCAGGTTGTTTCAAGATACAGCAGCATGGATGCGCTTGAGGCATTCAGGGCGCAGCCGGGAAAGTTTGATCTTGTGATCACGGACCAAACAATGCCGAAGATGACCGGCCTTCAGCTGGCACGGGAAATGATAGGCATAAGACCCGATATACCGATTATACTCTGCACAGGTTTCAGTGATCTGGCTGCTGAAGAAGAGGCCAGGATAATCGGGATAAAGAAATTCATCATGAAGCCTGTCATATTGCGTGAACTGTCTGAGGTCGTCAGGGATGTACTGGATAATGCCTGCTCCTGAAGATCTCCCTGGCCTTTTCCAGAGATTCAAGGTCGTCAACGCCCATTACCTCGTTTTCATCTTCGGCCAGACTGTACCCTACGCTTAACCCGTCTCCGTTCATCAATTCCACCAGGTCGGTAATAAAATATTCCTCTACCTCGACCATCCGGCCTTCTCTTTCCTTGATTACCCTGTGGGGGCTGTTGCCCAGGATCTTCAGATAACTGATAAGCGCGTCCCTGGAAACGGCGTATATGCCGGAGTTGCATATATCAAGGGCATCCTTTATGTCCTTTGGATATTCTTTCCAGTATTTCCATTCGGTGATCCTTTGGACCTTCCCATTTGATATTTCAAGCACTCCGTACTGTTTTTTGTCCCTTGGCCTGAAACCGAGCACAGCCATTTGATTGTTATCAAGGACCCTGAGCAGGGATTCAAAGGTGGAAGGCCTTACAAGCGGCACATCACCCATGGTGATCAGGAGCCTGTCAAATAAATTATCCTCAATAAATCTGCCTGCTGCAAGCAGGGCGCCACCGGTGCCGTTTGTCTGCGGCTGCTCACAATACTCGAGACCCAGACCGTGCGTAAGCCTGATTACATCTTCCTTTTTGTAATTTACGACAAGGGCCTTGGGTCCGGGAGGCAGACTTTCAATTATACGCAGCAGGATAGGGTGGCTGCCGTCAAATGTTGAATCTCCCGATACGAGGGGCAGGAGCGTCTTGTTCCCTCCGTAACCCTTCATGCGGCTGCCCTTGCCCGCTGCGAATATGACCGATGCTGTTTTTAAACCCGGATTCAATTATGTTTTCTCCCTGTTCAAAAATAATAATTCAGGAAACCGGTTAAAGAATAGCCTGAAAAATCTATGGTGTCCCGGCTGGATGTCACATTGATATCTGAAGGTGTGTTATAGTCGAATTTCATGCTCCTGTAGGCTATATCCAGGCCAAGCCTCATGTTTGAACGCAGTGTGATGATATCGATTCCAGTCCCCAGTTCCCCTCCGATGCCGCTGTCAAAGCTGCCGGGCATGTTATCCCAGCTCATATTGCCCCATGCAGGGGCGCCCCTGACGTAGGGGGACAGGTTGAAAAGGCCTTTGGTATTTGATGTAAAAAACCGGAATTTTGTGCCCAGGGTTGCGAACAAGGAATTAAATTCCGTGTTCAGGATCTTTTCGACACTGAAGTCAAGGGAAAAGGATTTGTTCAGGGAATAGGACGCCATCAGCGTGTTAGTAAGAAATTTTTCCTCAAAATACCAGCCAGTGGTCGAGGATGAGACCGTGAATTCATCCGCGCCGGGCATATACACACCCCCGATTCTTATGCCCATATAAAATCGTTTTATATTACCGGCAGCCGATCCGGGAGATGGCCTCCTGATCCGGGAATCTTTCCCTGCCTGTTTGTCAGTGACATCACCGGAGGATGCGATAATCGGCGTGGCCTCCTCTTCAGGGGGCGTCTGCTGGGGCTGTGCCTCGGCCTGTTCCCGATCACCGACACGCGGCTCAAGGGGATTCTCTGCAACGAACCCGGGCAAGGCCTCTTCGACCGCAGCCCTCTCCTCAATGTCAACAGAGGGTCCGGGTGCGGCTGCATCCCTAACCTCCTCAGACAATTGCGGGGACTCGATACGTACTTGTTCTTCAACGCCGGTCCAAGACTCGGGCGATTCCCCCGAATCAACAAGCTGCGCTTCCGTTTCCCGGGGCCCTTCCTTTTCAACAACAGCCCCTTCTGCGCGGCTTGGCTCCGACGTTACGGGCGGGATATTTATGTCTTTTAATTCCTTTATCCAGTATCCTGAAATAATCCCCTCCGCCTTCATGCCGGAGGCGACAGTCTCCGCCTCATGTTTTGTCCGGAAACGGCCTACATAGACCCTGTACCACATTCCCTTGCCTTCAACCGCCTCATATGATGAGACAGCATTCAGGCCATGGGCCTTTAAGGCGGCAACATGCTTGTCGGCCCCTTCAGCCTCTCTGGAAGAACTCACCTGGATTGTATAGGTTGAATCCGGTAAGGCATCGGCGCCGATCGCTGGTACAGAGGCGGTCAGGCCGAGAATCTGGCATACGCTGACGATGGATAATAAAATGGCTGTTCTGAGGTTCATAATTTTATATATATCATATTTCACAACAATTTCAATAT
>JAFGIC010000209.1 GCA_016929815.1 Deltaproteobacteria bacterium | reverse complement strand
CGAGAAGGGGTTTCAACTTTATCTCCTATTATAAAAGAAATGTTGTCGGCCATTCCGGACTATTTAAATTAAGGGATAAACTAGTCTATACCCATAGTTAAATAATATATACATCAGCATTTATTTTTTTTCCAGTATAAATTTAAATTCAATATGTTGATAATTTCATTTCTTTGCATACATCATATTGTATTTTCCCCTTTACAATATATAAAAAAAATGATAAAAATTGTCTCGTTTCAGTGAGGTACGGAGACCTTTGCATAACCCCTTTTTCCGTCATTCCGGACTTGATCCGGAATCCAGAAGGTGTTTGAAATTACTAGATTCCCGCCTACGCGGGAATGACGATATAACAACTTTTATGATGTTTTGCAAAGGTCTCGTACGGTCAGGATTTCGCATGGGATAAAGTCGGCGCTTTATTGCATGGAAGCCCATTTTTTAAAATAGGGCCCCTATGCCTCACAAGTTAAGCAATAATTCTTTGCAAGATCCTAACCGGACATTACTGATTCCGTTTATATCTTAAAAAATCCTTAAAACCGGATGATAATACCGGGAGGAACACATGAGAATTAAAAAACTATCCGTTGTCGGCTTTAAATCTTTCATGGACAGGACTGAGATACCCTTTCCTCTTGGGATAAGTGCGGTAGTCGGTCCC
This sequence comes from Deltaproteobacteria bacterium, assembly GCA_016929815.1. Lineage (GTDB taxonomy): Bacteria > Desulfobacterota > DSM-4660 > Desulfatiglandales > HGW-15 > JAFGIC01. The sequence goes on along the minus strand of JAFGIC010000209.1, from coordinate 10,540 downwards.
AACGGATGCGGCAAAAGTAATATAGTTGACGCTATCCGCTGGGCCATGGGCGAACAGAGCGCAAAACAGCTGCGCGGCAGACAGATGGAAGATGTGATATTTAACGGCGCCGGGGAATATAAACCCCTGGGCATGGCGGAGGTGTCAATCGTACTGGAAAACGGCGACGGGTCATTCCCTCCCGAGTTTTCCAATGAAAGCGAGATCTCCATCACAAGGAGACTGTACCGTTCAGGCGAAAGCGAGTACCTATTGAACGGTGTGCAATGCAGGCTCAAGGACGTACAGGAACTTTTTATGGACACGGGTCTCGGGAACAGGGCCTATTCCATAATAGGTCAGGGCCGGATCGGCTCCATTGTGGAGCAGAAGCCTGAAGAGACAAGGATAATGATTGAAGAGGCTGCGGGTATAACCAAATACAAGAAAAAGGAGGCAGAGGCCCGCAGGAAGATGGAGCTCACCAGATCGAATCTTCAGCGCGTCGAGGATATACTTGTCGAGGTAGAAAACCAGATGAAGTCTCTAAAAAGACAGGCCGCCAAGGCGACACGCTATAAATCCCTGGGCAAGGAGATCCAGAGGCTGGAGATGGTCCTGAACGCCAATTCCTACAATGAATTAAAGGAGGAATCGGGCGCCAGGATTAAATCCACCGAGGACCTGGTCCGGCAGGAGGTCGCCATAAGTGCAGAGCTGTCCTCGGCGCTTTCTAACATTGAAACCATGAACCTCGAGCTGGACGACAAGGACAGGGAAATAGCCGTCTTAAGGAACAGGTTTCTCAATATCAAGGATGACTACACCAGAAAGGAATCCGCACTGGAATCTATTGCAGGCGAAAAAAGGATGCAGGCAGAATTGGAATTACGCCTTAATCAGGAGAAAGAAGACATCAGGAAGCGCATCCTTACCCTTGGCGAAGAAAGGGCCATGCTGTCCGAAAGGCTGGAAAGGCTGAAACAGGACTCGGCAGGTCTGGAAAATCAGGTCCCTATTGCTGAAGATCGGCTTCAGAAAAGGAAGACCCTGCTTAACGAAATAAAGGATGAGTACGAAAATGTAAGCGCCAGGGTAAATTCCGCCGTTACAAGGGAAGCCAGTTTAAACCAGGAGTCGGGATATCTTAATAAAAAGATAAGTGAGATAACGGACCACAGGGCCAGACTGGAAAAGGAAAAGGAAGATATTACGCTGAAGACCAACAGCCTTCTTGAGACATCGGCCAGAAAAAATGAGGTCCGTGATGCCCTGACCGCGAAAATGCAGGAGATAGAAAGTGATATTCTTGAAAGGGAGGGCATATCCGGCGAACTGGAACAGATTAAAAAGGGCCTTGAATCAAAACATAAGTCTGCGGACGCTGATCTCAACATCTGCCGTACAAGGCTTTCGAGCCTTGTCTCCCTTGATGAGAACTTTGAAGGCTATCAGATGGGTGTCAGGACCATTATGAGGGCCGGTGATTTTCACGTCAAGGAACAGGGCCGGATACTGGGCCTTGTGGCAGAGGTCATCCGGGTTGAAGGAAGGTACGAACAGGCCGTGGAGGCAGTCCTGGCGGATAGGCTACAGTGCGTGATAGTTGAAAGCCAGGAAGACGGCAGGGATGCGGTGGAATACCTGAAATCCAGGGCAAAGGGCAAAGGGAGCTTTGCCCCCATGAAGGAAATAAACGTCAATGAAACAGATAACGCACTTAGCGGCTTCCCTCTTGTCAGGGATATGATAACCGTAGATGATTCATACAGACCTCTTATAAACATGCTTACAGGGAATACCGCCATAGCTGAGAGCCTTGAGCAGGCTGTATCTGCATGGAAAGACTGCGGCGGCAGGCAGTCCTTTGTCACACTCGAGGGTGATATTGTCGATAAAAACGGAATAATATCAGGCGGAAAACTCGCTAATGCCTCCCATAGCCTTCTTTCCAGAAAGAGGGAGATCAGCGAGCTTCAGGAAAAGGATGCCCGTCTCACAAAGGATGTCGAAGATCTCAAGGCCAAAATCGAAGAGATCGAATTGAGGATCGAGGATGAAAAGACGTCTCTTAACATTCTCAGGGACGAAAAACAGTCATGCCAGGAAAACCTGAACGAAAACGATAAGGCGATCTTCCGTCTCAGTCACGAACTTGACCAGCTGAAGAGGACCGCCGACAGAATTTCAACGGATCTCGAAGAAAAGGAAAAGGAGCACACGACGCATAAGGATGAATTGCTGAAGATAGAATCCGAGCTCAGGTCCTGCGGCGAAGACAAGAGGCAGAGAGAGGAATACCTGCTTAAGAAAAGGTTCGAGTTGAAGGAGAGCGAGGAAGAGTATGACGAGATTAAAAATGAGCTTAACAAACTCAGGATGGATATAAGTATCGCTCAGGAAGAACAGAAAGGTCTTTTACGGGAGATAGAGAGAATAGATGACTATACCGATGAGGCCAGGGACAGAATAGAAAAAACAGAGCTCGATATTGCCGCCCTCAAGGAAAAACATGAGGAATACCTGCAAAAGGAAGAGACGCTCAAAGAAGCCCTCAAGGGCTTTTATGAAAGGATGCAGCAGGCGGAGGAGTCATTGAACACGGCGCAATACAACCGTAACAATTACCATGCGGGCATCCGCGAGCAGGAGAAAAAATGTGAAACGCTCAGGGAGGAGGTTGATCTTCTCAAGGAAAAGATAAGCATGGCCAGGATGGAACATTCGGAGATCAGGATCAAGATGGATAATCTCGAAGAGCAGGCAAGGGAGAGATTCAATATCAGCCTGGCCGATTCCTATGGAGATTACATTGAACCTGATTTTTCACCCCTAGATACAAAGAACGACCTCGAACATAAGAAGGAGCTCAGGGAGAGACTCGGGGATGTAAACCTGACAGCCATACAGGAGCATGAAGCCCTCAAGGAAAGACATGAATTTATCCAGAAGCAGAAACAGGACCTTCTTAGCTCCATTGATTCCATAACGGAGGCCATAAGGAAGATAAACAAGACCTGTCTGGATAGATTCATGGAGACATTCAACGAGGCGGATAAGAAGTTAAAGCAGGTCTTTCCCATCCTGTTCAATGGTGGAGACGCAGGGCTCAGGCTGACAGACGAGAAAAACCCCCTTGAAAGCGGCGTGCTTGTGGAGGTCCGCCCCCCCGGCAAGAAACTGAGCCATATGGGGCTCCTCTCCGGCGGTGAAAAGGCCCTTGTCGCCATGTCTCTCCTGTTCGCAATCTACCTCATAAAACCGAGTCCTTTCTGCCTCCTTGATGAGGTGGACGCCCCCCTAGATGAGGCCAACGTGGACAGGTTCAACAACCTTCTGCTGGAGATCAGAAAATACTCACAGGTGCTTATGGTCACCCATAACAGGAGGTCCATGGAGATAGTTGACAGCCTGTTCGGGGTTACAATGGAAAAGGCCGGCGTGTCAAAGATGGTGGCGGTCAACCTCAATGCCAACAGGAGCAATTGATCGGCAAAAATGTTCTTTAAAAAGGATAACAAAGAAAAAAAAACAGGTTTCTTTGACCGGCTTAAACAGGGCCTGTCAAAGACACGGGCCAGTCTCACGGGAAGACTCGACAGGTTGATATTAAACACAAAGGTCATCAACGAAGACATCCTTGAGGAACTCGAGGAAATACTCTACACATCGGACCTCGGAGTTGCCGCGGTAAGGGAACTCATTGATCTTGTCAGGTCGGACGTAGCCAGAAAAGAACTGAATGATCCTGCCAGGCTTAAGGAGGAGTTAAAGGTAAACATCATCAAATTCCTGGACAACCTGGAAGCAAAGGGCAGCACCCCCATTCCCGGCCAGCCGCTGGTAATAATGGTGGTAGGGATCAACGGAGTAGGCAAGACAACAACAATAGGCAAACTGGCCTGCATGTTCAGAGACCAGGGCAAAAAGGTGATGCTTGCGGCAGCCGACACCTTCAGGGCGGCTGCCATTGAACAGCTTACCATATGGGGAGAAAGGTCAGGCGCCGATGTTGTAAAACAGGCACATGGCTCTGATCCGTCCGCTGTTGTCTTTGACGCAGTAAACGCTGCCCTGACCCGCGGGACGGACATCGTACTCATCGACACTGCCGGGCGCATCCACACAAAGATAAATCTCATGGATGAGCTGCAGAAGATACATCGCGTCACGGGCCGCAGGCTCCCCGGCGCTCCACATCAGATCTGGCTCGTTCTTGACGCTACAACGGGCCAGAACGCCCTTTCTCAGGCCGAGATGTTCAACAAAGCCCTGGGAATTACCGGCATAATCCTCACAAAGCTGGACGGAACGGCCAGGGGAGGGATTGTTGTAGGGATATCGCGACAATTAAAGATACCAATCGTTTATATCGGCATCGGCGAAAAGACGGATGACCTCAGACCCTTCGACGCCAGAGAATTTGTCGAAGCCATATTCGAGTAAAACATCATTTAACCATAATCCTCGCGTCAACCACGCAGTAGCCCTGTCCCAGAGGAAGCACCTTTACAGGGTTCAAATCCATTTCGGTTATCTGAGGGATATCCTCCACCATGGCGGATATCCTCAGCAGCAGTTCCTCCAGGGACTGCATGTCCATCGGAGTTGCCCCTCTATACCCCTTAAGGATCTCAACCATTTTGACCGAATTTATCATCTCCCTTGCATCCGAATCCCTTAAGGGATGAAGATGGACGGAAGTATCCTTCAGCAGCTCAGCATATATCCCGCCAAGGCCGAACATAATGACATGCCCCAGGGAAGGGTCTTCTTTTACACCGATAATTATCTCAGACCCGTCTTTTATCATCTCCTGTATCATCACGCCCTGCATCTCATGCCCCCTGCCGATCCTGTCAAGACTATCCCTGATCCTGTTAAAGGAAGCCTCGGCCTCTTCACGTGATTTGATATCCAGGATAACCCCTCCCACATCGCTTTTATGGGTGATAGTGGAGGAAACAAGTTTCATTACAACAGGAAACCCTATTTTCTCAGCAATTGCGCCGGCCTCGGACGCCGTTTCCGCCTGTCCGGTTCTGGGGGTTTTTATTCCATAGATGCCCAGCAGTTCATTCATCTCTTTATTGGGCACCCACAAAGGTCTTTCAGCACTCCCGGTCAAAATGGACTTCGCAAGGCCCTTGCCTGCTTTCGTATCTATATCAGGGAACACGGGAATAATGCCGCGGTCCTCACGGACCATCTCACCGTATCTAACTGCATTTGTCAGGGCTATTACCGCGTCCTCAGGAAAGGGATAATAGGGAACCGACTGCTTTTCGGATAAGTGTTTCCCCTTTATATCCGTTTGACCCACAAAACAGGCCAGCATGGGCTTCCCCTTCTCTGCTGCAAGGGGAGCCACGTTCCTGATTGCGTTTTCGATCTCATCGATACCCTCTCCCGCAGGCGGCACATAAATGATTATAAGCGCATCATTGTCTGGGTCTCCTGCCAGTATCTTTAGGGACGTCTCGAATTCCTTTGCGCTTATGCCGGCTGTAAGATCCAGGGGGTTATTTATCCCGATATCCCTTGTTATAACGGATTTAAGTCTTTCATTTGTCTCCCCGGAAAGCTGCGGCAGAATCAGGCCGTTATAGGAACAGGAATCAGCTGCTACTGTCCCAGGGCCTCCGCCATTGGTCAATATGGCCACTCTCCTGCCCCTGGGTACAGGCTGACTCGCAAGAAGTCTTGCGGAATGAAAGAGATTCTCTATAGAATTAACCCTGATAATTCCGGCTTGATGAAACAGGGCGTCGGACACTATGTCGGATGTCGCCAATGCGCCGGTATGCGACATGGCAGCGCGCGAGCCTGCATCGGACGTGCCTCCCTTGATGGCCAGTATGGGTTTTTTCATGGACACCCTTTTTGATATGCGGCTGAATTTGTCGGTATTGTCAAAGGATTCCAGATAAAGAAGTATCACCCTTGTGGCGGGGTCCTTTTCCCAGTATTGCAGCATATCGGTTGAAGCTATGTCAGCACGGTTTCCCACGCTCATGAAATTGGAGAAGCCTATATCGAGCTTTTTAGCAAACTGCAGAATTCCCAGTCCCAGGGCGCCGCTTTGTGAGATAAAGGCCATATTGCCGTGCAGGGGCGAAATAAGCGCAAAGGTCGCATTAAGGCTTATCTTGGGATCAGTGTTGATAAAACCCATGCAATTGGGGCCTATTATGCGCATGCCATAACCGAAGGCTGTTTCACGCAGCGACTTTTCCAGGGCTGCGCCATCAGGCCCCCTTTCCCGGAATCCGTCCGAGATAACAATTACTCCCTTGACCTTTTTCCTCCCGCATTCATCGGCCACCTGCAGGACCTGTGATGCCGGCACCACGATTATTGCAAGATCTATCTCCCCCTGAATATCAAGTACGGAGTGATATGCCTTGACGGACATTACCGCCTTTGAAGTGGGGGTGACAGGATAGACAATGCCTGAAAATCCGTTTTGCATTACCGACTGGAATACAAGCTGGCCTATGGAGCCTTTTCGATTGGATGCGCCGATTACTGCAACCGATCTCGGACTTATGATGCTTACAAGCGAATTATAGGTTGCGGTAAGCGCTCTTTCATCCTTTTTCTTTACGACCTCAGGCGTCTTGGTCAAAGGAAACGTAATGTGGACTATGTTATCCCTTATCTCGCGCTTCATATGAAAGCCGTAACCCTGAAAAACGGACAGCATCATTGTGTTTTCCTGCATAACATAGGCCTCAAAGGTATCTATGTCATTCTCCCGCGCGACAATCGCAAGCCATTCTATGAACTTGGTCCCTATGCCCTTTTCCTGGTATTTATCTTCAATAACAAAGGCAACCTCCGCCGTAGTTCCCTCCGGCAGACGGTTATATCGTCCTACGGCCACTATGCGTTTTCTACCTTCTTCAATCGCCTCAGCCACAAAGGCAAAGGAATTTTTATAATCCACCGTGCAGTATCTCAGGGCATCTTCTCTCGCCATTTGCTTGGGCATATGGTGCAATCTAAGAAATTTTGTCCTGTCGCTTAAATTGTGGTAGAATTCCAGCCATGCATCGACATCGTCGGTTGTTATGGGCCTGAAAATGCTTGTCGAACCGTCTTTCAGAATTACCCTGAATTCGTGTTCGTTCTGAACTGAAGTGTTTTGCATATGCTTATTCGGTTTTAACGTAAACGGATTTTATTATAACAGGCTCTGTCGGCACGTTCTCATGGAACCCCCTGTTGCCTGTCTCTACGCCTTCAATTTTATAAACAACGCTCATCCCTTTCTTGACCTTGCCGAATACCGCATATCCGAAAGAATCGGCATCCGTACCGCTGTGATTAAGGAAGGTATTGTTCTGGGTGTTGATAAAAAACTGTGAGGTCGCGCTGTGTATCTCATTGGTACGGGCCATGGCTATTGTTCCCGCCGTGTTTTTAACCCCGTTCGCGGCCTCATTCTCGATAGGATCTTTGAGCTCGGACTTTTCAACCATGTCCTCCGTGAATCCCCCGCCCTGGATCATGAAACCCTGGATAACACGATGGAAGATCGTCCCGTTGTAGTATCCCGCGTTGACGTATTCCAGAAAATTTTCAACAGTCTTCGGGGCCTTGTCCTTATACAGCTCCACGGTTATATTGCCCTTGGATGTTTCAATAACAACCATGGGATTGGATGATTTTCCCGCCCCGAAACAAATGGAGGCAAAAAACGCTATTGACAAAATTATAATACAGGTCATTACATTTTTTATGAATTTCATAATTACCTACCCCTTTTAAATACATGAACGGCAAATTGTGGTTTATAATATTTATAATTTAATATGCGAATATAATCTATTTTCACAATAATGATCTTTAAAATATCTTATAACATGGGTGTCTAGATTTTAAGTGCATCACCGATGATCGTCTTTTCATCTTTGGCGCAATTCCAATCTTTTACAGGTTTCTTCCAATCACCGTATTTATTTGTCAAATAATTTTCATAATCAAAGGGAACCCTTAATTTCATCCCTTGATATTCAATTACTTCGGAAGATGAATAATGCCTCTTGTCCACTCTCATAATCTTATCCATTGCCTGCCAGTAAGTAAACCTATCATCACTTGCCTTAATAAAGATATCAACGACAACCATGTGTTTCTTTATATACGGGAAGATCCCTTTAATTATCGACGGCAGAATTTTTTTAACCTTAAATATCCTGTACTTTCCCTTTTTTAACGCCCCGAAATCCATGAGCATTTTGCGATTGGTTATCCTATAACCCCTTAAATATAACTTCCAGATTACTTTTGCAAGTCTTTCTGAATCATCTTAGGAGATGGATAAATCGATATCATGATCCCAGGGCAATAATCCTTTATCACGCACCAGTCAAAGCAGTGTGCCCCCTTCAAGATAATATTCAATTTTTTCATTTTCCAATAAATTTATTACATCAAACAACGCTTTTCTTGCCCTGTTGTAATTTTTACCTGTTAAGGTGGAGAATATTTGCATTAATGTTTCCTCCAAACTATTCCGATCGCTTTCCTCTGTTCCGCTGCGATGCATTTCGTCATTATTGACTTAAAATTCTGCAACCTTAAAACAGCGGCTCAGATTATTACGTGCGTCAATCTCAATTTTGATGCACTTTAAAACCGTCTGCTGAGATAAACCGTCATAGCTGCCACGTTAAAGACATCGGGCTTCGATATGCCTGGTGGGTCACTTTCAAGGAGTTTGTCACGGACCATTTTCAGAAAAAAACGCCCGTCAATGCATAAATCCCATTTTGGAAGAAGATTAAGGAACTGTGGCCCCATGCCCATATACCAGCCATAGGCCGCCGTCCCGAAATCATAACGCCCTACTCCGAAAAAACAATCCAGTGCGAATCCATTGACTATTCTATAACGATAGTCCGCTATCCTTGCTGAAATAAGGTCATGTCCCCCTATGCGATCCCATTCGACACGCACACCAAGATCTCCATGTTCGGAAACATATCGCCTGGCCCCCAAACCCAGATGAGCATTGACATTATTCGATTTCCAATCCGGGAATTCTCCTTCCTGCCAATTGCCTCGATCAGTTTTAATCATGCTGTATGTCATGCCGATATCCAGAAGGACGTCGGTTAAATCCTCCATATCGGCAACTGCTGAAACACCTTTCCCCGACATCATAACCCGGTCCTGCTCCAGATCCACTGATGCACTCAGACGCACATATTTTTCACCATATATGTCCCTGCCCGCATCTAGTTCCACTCCAAGCAACTGTCCATGCCATGGGCTGGAATAACTCAATTCGATCTCCTGCATGCGCTCATAGTTTACGGAAGAGTATGGTTCGTTTTTAAGAGTTCGATAAACGCCCTGCAAATAAGCGCCATCACGTAGTTGGAAACCTGCTCTGAGCATATGTGACATGCCCCCTGAGTTCTCATTAAATTCACGCTGGTCCCCGAACCAGTGTCCCGTCACTCTGTCTTTATTGGTTAATCCATCCCCATAAACGTGGTGCACGTACCACCCGTTCTGCCATTCGGTTGTTTCAAAGGTAAACTGGAATCTTTTCCATAATAACGGAAAATCAATACCCAGTGAGAATGCCGTATTCCCAAGAAGATAATTATTGTAACGTGAAGTGTCTTCTCCTGCGTATTCAAAATACGCGGCAAAAGGAATTCTGCCGGGAAACAATATACGGGCGGTCAGGGATGCCTGCTGGTTTCCGAATTCCTGGTCCGATGATAGAGATGAACTGGTATTGTCGTATTTACTGGGTTCCAGCAAGGCGTTCACAAAATCCCCAAAGCCGTCATTGTCGCGCTCTCCACCGCTGTACTGCAACTGGCGATTTATGCCCAGGGCAATCCCTGATACCGGTTCTGCCTGCAGATGCACACCGGCCAATCGTGGTTTGCCCGTTGTGTAACTATCCTGATAAGCGATTCGGCTGGACTCGGACATCTCCGCCAGGAAAATTTCATAGGACAGGCCCAGCCTGCTTATGGGCCTGTAGTTGGACAGGGTTATCGAAGGCATGGTTGGCGCTTCAGTGCTGATAAGGGCGCTGCTGTCAGTAAACGGGGACAGCCAGTGATCACGATATCCAATATCCAATTGGGCGTAATCTATACCTATGCTCAGCATGGAGCCTGTGGGGGTCGCATTTCCGTCATAGGCGATACCGCCCAGATTGAATAAAACATATGAGCCCAACCGGTAATAAATGTCCCCTGAGACCTCCCATGAACTGCTCACATCTTTGCCGTGTTGATTGGGGATTGCCTGATCAGAATCACCGGTGGAAACGGATACTTCAGCGCTCAGATAGGGAATCCCGACGTCATGCGTATAGCGCATCAGATATATCTTAACTTGTTCATATAATTCTTCATCCTTTTCACGGGCGTCATGAAGTGCCTCAAGCACCGTTGCCACGGCTATAGGTCTTGTCATGACAGGCTTTTCCGCAAGTATCAGAACGCGCTCGATCTGTCTTTCTATCTCAGGGGAAATATTGAGAGGCAGGTAAGGGCTGACTCCGCCCGCAAATACATCTGTCGTT
>JAFGIC010000208.1 GCA_016929815.1 Deltaproteobacteria bacterium | reverse complement strand
TCACTTCAACCATGGCCGGGGAACTGGTCTATGACCTGAATCGTATTAATGCCTCCTTTGTGTTCGTGGAAGACAGGAGGCACGCTGAAAAGATACTGGCACACAGGGAAGATCTCACCGGTGTACGGAGGGTCATCTTTGTTGATCCCACGGGCATGACAATTTACAAGGACGACCCGTGGCTGCTGAGCTTTAATCAACTGCTGGAGATGGGGAAAGGACTGGAACAGGAAGATCCCGATCTGTTTAACAGGGAATTGTGGCTGGGAAGGCCCGAAGATACTGCAATGATGATTATGACCTCCGGAACCAGGGGAATACCCAGGCCCGCTCTGATAAGCCATAAAAATCTTACTGCAATGTCGGAGAAATGGTTGGATAATCTCCCCTTAAGCATTGACGACACCTGGGTCTCTCTGCCTCCAACGGCCGGTCTTATAGAGGAGACATGGTGTGTGGGAATAGCCCTGGCCCTTGGCATGACAATAAATTTTCCCGAAACATCCAGGAGCCTTATAAACGACATGAGGGAGATCGGACCCTCCGTTCTTGTCAACTATCCAGGATTCTGGGAACAACTCATGGCTAACATAAAAACCGAGATAGAAAAATCAGGCCCTATAAGGAGATGGTTGTTCGATCATGCATTTAACACAGGAAGGGCTGTTTATGAACGGGAATCGGAAGGCAATAGCGCACCGTTCTGGCTGAGATGCCTCAAGAGGCTTTTCAGTCGGATCATTTCCATGCCGTTATTGGACAGGACAGGGCTCCTGAATGTGCGCCATGCCTATTCCGGGGGCTGTCCCATAAGCCCTGAGGTCATTAAATTCTTCAGATTTTACGGATTGGCTTTGAAACAGTGTTATGGACTTGCCGAGACAGCAGGTATGATCCAGTTTCAGTGCGATGATGATATGAGTCCCGATACGATAGGCCTAACGCTCCCGGGCACAGATATAAGGATTGCACATGACGGAGAGATCACCGTTTCAGGCGAATTTGTATTTTCAGGATATTATCAGGACAATGAGGCTATATATGAGGTCCTTAAGGACGGCAGGCTCTATACCGGCGATATCGGCAGCCTGGATGAAAGCGGAAGGGTTTCTATTGCAGGCAGGAAGGAAGATATCATAATACCGGAAGACGGCCGGATATTTTCACGTGACTTTATTGAAACAAGGCTGAAGGAAAACCCCTTTATTAAAGAGGCTGTCATATGGGGGAAAGATATGCCCTACCTCATAGCTTTTATAGGAATTGACTATGAAAACACCATGAGGTGGGCAAAAAGGCACGATATTATCTGTCATGATTACGCCGAACTTACAGGACACCCCGTTATAGAGGAATTGATCAAAAATAAGGTCCGTGACCTTAATCAAAGGCTTGCAGATTATATGCGCATCAGAAAGTTTGCCCTTATCAATAAAGAACTTGATACGGATGAGGAGTTGACAAAGACAGGCGTGGCTAGAAGAAAATTTATCTTTGAACAATATATGGATATACTTAAGGCAATGTACACGAATGAACCTGTTGCATCGCTTCCGGTTCGTCTGAAAGGCCCGAATGATGATATAAGGACAATCAATGCGAGGATCAGGATAATAACTGTTGATGAAGGAGGCCCCGCAGATTATGAATGATCTTTTAAATCTTCTATTTAAGGGGTTGTCGCTTGGCTCCCTTTATGCCCTCTCGGCAATGGGATTTGTTCTTATTTTCAGGGCGGGCGGCATTGTAAATCTTGCCCATGGACAACTGATGGCCATGGGGGCCTTTATCTTCCTCCTGTTGTACGGCTTTTTAGATGGCGGTTTTATCATAGTGTTACTCTTGACAACTTTAATATGTCTGCTCATGATCCTTGTCATTGAAAGGCTGTTGATCCGCCCTTTTTACCCAATTGACATGAAGAAGGCGATCTTTGTAACCCTGGGTATCATGTTTATGTTTAAAGGGCTGATCGCTTCTGTTTCGCTGTCTTCTGTTGAGGTCGTCTCAAAGGGGCAGGGCTTTGATTCGGTCCATCTCTACATACTTGCCGCCGGCATAGTATCCATTATTATCTTACTGTTATTCTATAAACGCTCATCCCTGGGCCTTTATATCAGGGCTGTCTCAGACAACAGAAAGGCCGCCCTCTCAATCGGAATCCCCGTCAAAAGACTGCTTACATTCACAGTGCTTATTGCCGGGATGGCATCGGCAATAAGCGGGATACTCGTGATAATCGGCTCAGGCATGAATGCCGCTGATTTGGGTCCTATGGAGGCAAGGATATTCCCTTCGATTATACTGGGCGGACTGGGAAGCATGACGGGGGCGATAATGGGCGGCATAATTATGGGGATAATCGAGTCCTGCTCAGGAGAGCAGTCAGGTCCGCTGAGGGACCTTTTACCTTATCTGATAATGCTGGTTATACTTCTGATAAGGCCTAAGGGATTGTTAACATTCAAAAGTTGATCCTTTTAACAACTACAGAGATTACTGAATGAAACGATTTCATTTTTATAACTGCGGTGATTTTAAGGCCTCTTATGAGGAAGAGCTGAGCCTTTTCCAGACAGGCCTCGGGTGGCTCTGGCTGATCATAGGCCTTATTCTTATATTAACAGTGATACCCATGTCCGTCAATCCCCCCGTGATCAGGATCCTCAGCTTGATGGGTATATACTCCATCGCCGCTGTAGGTCTTAACATTATTACGGGATATACCGGCATGATATCCCTGGGACATTCCGCCATCTTCGGTATGGGCGCCTATACGGCCGTTATCCTGGCATCAGGGATGAATGCCCCCTTCTGGCTGGCTGTCCCTGCGGGCGGATTAATATCCGCTATTATCGGGATCGGCTTCGGGATTCCCGCGTTTCGTCTCAGCGGCTTTTATATGTGTTTTGCCACCCTGGCATGCCAGAAGATAATGGAATTTATTTTCATCCATTGGAAAGGCCTTACAGGCGGCGTTGACGGCATTTCACTCCCCGAAACCGTTTTTCCGGCTCCGGCACTTAAAAATGACATGATAATATATTATATCGTTTTTATCCTGCTTGCACTAATGTCATGGGCGGCAGTTAATCTCCTGCGGTCAAAATTCGGAAGGGTCTTTCTCGCCATAAAAGATGACCGGAAAGTCGCCGGCACCATGGGGATACCTGTATTCAAATATAAACTGCTGTCATTTGCTGTAGGCTCATTTTACACAGGCATTGCCGGCGCCCTTTTTGCTTATTACAACAGGCATATTTCCCCGGGGGATTTTACCCTTTCCCTCTCCATTGTCTTTATCGCCATGATCATAATCGGAGGCATAGGAAGCGTAAGGGGATCAATATACGGGGCCGTTGTCATAATCCTGATTAAAGAGGCGTCGGTTTACGGAGAAAGGACCCTCTCCGACATGTTTGACATATCCCTTACGTCGGCATCCTTATATGCATTCGTCACCGGTCTTTTGATGGTATTATTTATTATATTAAAGCCGAAGGGTCTGGCCGGCATCTGGGATGATATCTGTTCCGCCTTCAGGTCATGGCCCTTTTCGCAAGGTATCGATCATGGATTCAAGAGATAATATCCTGAGCATAAATGATCTTCATGTCTCCTATCCGCATCACAGGGATACGCTTAGAGGTGTGACCTTTTCGATAAAAAGAGGCAGTATAGTTTCAGTCGTTGGGTCCAACGGCGCCGGTAAAACAACCCTCTTAAACACAATATCGGGGATAATCAGGTATGACGGCGGCAAGATAACAGGAGGGGAGATCAATTTTAAAGGTAAAAGGATAGATAACCTTAAACCGGTACAGATCATCCGTGAGGGCATTGTCCATATACTTGAAGGTCGAAGGGAATTCAGTTCTCTGACAATAGAAGAGAATCTTTGTCTTGGCTCTCTCACTCGTTCAGGCAGCCCCACAAAAAGAGGCATCGAGATGGTTTACAGTTATTTCCCCTCCCTTTTCCCGAAGAAAAAAACCCTTGCAGCCGATTGCGGACCGGGAGAGCTCCAGATGCTTGCAATAGGAAGGGCGTTGATGGCTCAGCCCGAGTTGATCCTCCTTGATGAGCCTTATCAGAGAATTTCTCCTGTCCTTGCCGGTGACCTGTTTTCGGCCATAAGTCAGATCAACAAAGAAGAAGCGATTGCATTCATATTTGTAGAGAGGGCTCCATGCATGTCCTTTCAGGTCACGGATGATGTCCTGGGGATATCCGACGGGATGATATTCCGTCCGGATAAAGGTATGATTAATTCATCAGGCCTGAGCGCCCGATCATAATTCAAGGATTCAAGATGATTTCCAACAGATCCCGATCTCATGATACATTCTGGTCCGAAGACCCCTTCGGCATCATAAAGCCCGATGAATATGACGCCCTCGGCATTAATGCCTCAGATGTAACACACGGGACTCTTGCGGCGCATCATCATCCCCCTCTTTTATCAAGCCGCTTTGGAGGGAACGCTTACGGATTCGGTTTCTTTGAAATATATGACCGTCTGGAAGAGGAGGATATCAGGCTTATACGATCCATTACTTTTAACAATCAGGAACAGATCAAAAATCATGCCTCGGACCTGAACAGGATATACAAAAAGATCGGACTCCTTATAAGATTCTCCACGCAGGGGAAACCCTATTATCTGATACCCGCACAGTTTGTGTCCGAATCCGTAAGAAACATAAAGGATAAGGCTGATGAGATAAGCAAGGTTATTTCCTTTCACTGCAAAAAATATAAAAAGGACAGCCTTGTTATCGGGGCATTGACCCATGATGATGATCCGATAATCAACAACCTGTCACTGCGCTTCAAGGAGCATAACTTCAGGATTATAAACACACCGGCCTCGTTCGGATTTATCAAAGAGCCCCTGGACATGGTTATCCTTACCAGGGACATATACAGGACAATCCTTCTTGAGAAACTGCGCCGGACAGGAGAGACGCTTTCCGGGAAACGGCTTGAAAGGCACACCCTCTATACTATCGGAAAGATATGGAAGGTCCTGAAACCTGACGGTGAAATACTCATTATTGCCAACAGCCAGCCTGAAAAGACAAACCGAACTGCAAAGGTTTCATT
>JAFGIC010000207.1 GCA_016929815.1 Deltaproteobacteria bacterium | reverse complement strand
GGTTTCATTGGGCGCGATGGTTATTAGCGCTTCTGTGCAATCCCATGTTTGACATGTGATTATCTATTGGCAAGACCTCATTTCGAAGCATATCGCATAGTTATATTCCGAAATAAATTAATGATACCTTTGTTAAGCTAATCTGTAAATATTTTTTTGCGGCAGCATAAATGCTGCCGCAAAGAGTGCTAATAAAGCAATCCGTGAAGATCTAAGACTTGGTCGTGATGATTATCTTACCCTCATAGGTCCCTGCCTTAATGGGTGTCGCAACACCGTTTACTGTCATGGTAACAGCGCCTTCCTCTGCTTTGACGGAAGAGCTATCGTCAATGACCAGCCTGCTGATGTAACTTGTGTTGGTTATGATCCAGGTAGAGCCGTGACTCAGGGTAAGATAAACAGGGTTGTTGACGGTAGGCGCAACCGTATTCTTTAAACGGCCCATACCGAGATGGCAGTCAAGAGAGGAGTCGGCCTTAATGACTGTACCGCCCTCCAGCGGTTGCCCCTTAGCATCAACATGGTTTGCAAAGGATGAAGAGATGACACCGGTGACGGATGCGTTCTCAAAGGTCAAATCGACAGCCTGATAGGCCTCCCACACTGAGTTGTAGATGTCGCCCTCGACCTTCAGGTTTTTAAACACTGAGGTGGCGGTTTTCTGAGGTTCATAATCAACCATAACGGGTTTAGCGTCGGGATTGGCCTTGACCCATTCATCAAGCTTGTCCGCTGATACTCCGACCTCCTTGCCGTCTGACAGGAACACATAATTCATGGTGGGCGGAAAGCCCTCACTGTAGGTCTTCTGCACCTTTGTACCCAGAAGGCATTTGACCTTGCTCCAGTCGGACTCAACAGCCGGGACCTGCAGGGCCTCGAAATTAAGGCCGCAGTCATCACTGGTCATAAGCTGGAGAAGCACGCCGCCGGGTCCGACCTCAAGATCGGTTTTATCGACAATGAGATTGGGCCAGCAGCCGTCGGTGTCGGTGGAGCTGTATCCTTTCATCATAAACATGCACTGTTTGGCATACCATGAACCGTCGGTGATATCCACGGTGCCTCCGGCGTTCTTGTGCCACATGACGCCTATGCGGTCGGAGTAAAAGCAGGTATCACGGCCCGTGACGGTCGCGCTGCCGTTGCTTGTGGAAAGTATAAGGTCGTAGTCAGTGCCGTAAAATCGGCAATTATTGTAGTAGTTATGGAAGCCGGTGTCGCAGTAGGAGATATAACCGGAATTATAATTTGCGCTGTCGCCCAGGGTGAAGCCGTAGGTCACATTGTTCACGGTCCTGGTGGCGGTATATTTCTTGCCTTTTTCGGCAACCTCCAGGGTCCCTATGCCCGCAAGGACATTGTCGGCCTTAAGGCATACACCTGAACCGGCGTCCGTTGACAGGGCGGCCCAGCTGCCGGACACGACTATGCTGTCTTCATAGGTTATTTTTGCATTCTGTACCGCGTTGGTCACACGCATTGAACCTGCAAGGCCGAGGGCAAAGGGCGAGACCCTTCTGTAGGTCTTAGGATCCTGTGCACCGTAAATAACGGTATTTTTTACATGTGTATTTGTGTCGCCGGCGGCCGACAGCCCGTCCGCGTTGCCCTTATTCCATACAACCACGCCGTCGATCAGGGTATTGGAATTCCCTGCGATAGAAATCGCGGTGCCCTTTTCAATAAGTGAGATCCGCCCGTTTCTCACGATGATCTTATCTGCGCCCTCCTGGGCATTGATATTCACGCCCACAACGCCTTCATTATCGCTGGAGATGGTGAAATCCGATATCTCAGTTGCAGAGGACTTCCCTTTGAAATAGGCATCATCAACCTTAACGTTTTGGCCGGTGATATCTACAATAGACTTGTTATTTTGCATGGGAGGACCACCGGGCATCCCGCCCGGACCGCCTGGCATCCCGCTCTGACTGCCCGGAACAGAGGGACCATCGGCCGCCAGAGCGATAACGCAAAAGAGCAATGCAAATATGGCCGCAGTTTGTGAAATACGCAAGATTTTCTTCATAGTCATTCTCCTTTGTATTAATAGGATTATTCCATATCTAAGACATCATCTTGCCGGTTCCCTTCAACATTCAGGAGATTCGGCTTGTAGGAATCCCCGACAGGCTCGAACTTCAGGTTCATGATAGTCTTCACGGGGTTAGCCTTTTCGTGCTCTTCAAGGGCCTTTTCCCACCTGGCTTTCACATCCTTATCCAGGGATGCCCATCCCTTCCTCCCCCTGCATTTGGGGAACTTGGAACAGCTCAGCCACGGTCCTTTGGCGCCGCGCCTTATATTAAGCGGGGCGCCGCACTTTGGGCATTCCATGTCCGTAAGTAGCGGCGGTATCTTCGGCTGCATAACAAAACCCTTTTTATCCAGGTTGACGATGCCGTCGCATGCAGGATATTTACTGCAGCTTAAAAAGGGTCCGAAGCGTCCCTTTCTCAACAGCATCGGCTCGCCGCATTTCGGACACGCTATATCGGACTGTTCCGGCAGAACAGGATTACCCTTCTGGTCAATAGGAGCAGCATACTTGCATTCGGGATAATTGGCACAGCTCAGGAACCTCCCGTTTTTGCCGAAACGATATACCGTGTTGCCCCCGCATTTGGGACACTTAAAAGGGGCAGGCTCCGTAGTCGCCTTGGCGTGCTCCATATCCTGATAGGCGATCTTAAGGCTTTGCTTGAAGGGCCCGTAAAACCTCTTGAGCATCTGAACCCAGTCCGCATGCTTGTCTTCGATATCGTCCAGCTGCTGCTCCATATCCCGCGTATATCCTACCTGGATTATCTCCGGGAATGCCTCAATAAGCTTATCCGTCACAACAATGCCCAGATCAGTGGCATAAAAACGGTTCTGTTCCTTTCTGACATATTTCCTGGCCTGAATGACCTGTATTATAGAGGCATAGGTGCTTGGCCTCCCTATCCCTTCGGCCTCGAGCTTCTTAACAAGTGACGCCTCGGTATATCTCGGCGGATAGGACGTGAAATTCTGGTACGGGTCCAGCTTGATTGCGGAAAGGGGCTGCCTTTCCCTGAGCCCCGGAAGCACTGCCTCTTCAGAACTATTGGGGACCCCCGTTACTCTGTAACAACCGTCAAATACAAGTATCCTGCCCGTGGCCTTGAAAATCAGCTCTTTCCCTTCCGCCATGCCGGATATCATCGCCGTTGTAAGATCCCACTGCGCCTCCTTCATCTGGCAGGCAACAAATCTTTCCCATATGATCCTGTACAGCCTGTACTGTTGATTCGTCAGGGACGATTTTGTCATCTCAGGTGTTATGTTTACATCAGTGGGGCGAATGGCCTCATGGGCCTCCTGAGCGGACTTATTGGAAGAAGCAAAATAATTCGGCTTTGCAGGAAGATAATCATCACCGAAGGTCTTTGAGATGTAGTCCCTGGCCATGTGTATCGCGTCCTGCGCCAGATGCGTTGAGTCGGTTCTCATGTATGTTATAAGGCCAATAGATCCCATATCGCCGACAACCACTCCTTCGTATAGATCCTGGGCCAGGCGCATCGTGGTCTGTGCGGTAAAGCCAAGCTGGTTGGCACCGGCCTGCTGAAGGGTGCTGGTAATGAACGGAGGATTTGATTTTGTTTTGGTGCGCTTCGTCTGTATCGATTTGATGAGCCATTCGGGCCCTCCGGAAACATGGCCTTTAAGGATAAGTATCCGTCCGGCTTTGTGGTCGGAATTCTCTTTTTCGATACGTTCATCGACAGAGAATCCGGCCATGCCGGCAGCTTCAATGGCCATGCGGATATCCTCAGCCTTGAACTTACGGCCGTCGATCTCTATCAATTCCGCAGTGAAGCTGCTGTGCCTCGACAGCCATTCATTCCTTTCCTGAATTGTCCTTCCGTTTGTCCTGCCTCTGTCATCCTTGTCCTGAGGCTCATCAAGCCATTTCTGAAATTCCACGGCCAGGGAACCGGCCTTTTCCGTCAGTGTGGTAAAATAACCGTTTATCTTCCAGTACTCTTCAGGCCTGAAGTCATTGATCTCCCTTTCCCTTTCCACTATCAACCTCACGGCAACCGATTGGACGCGTCCGGCGCTCAACCCTCCTGCCACCT
>JAFGIC010000206.1 GCA_016929815.1 Deltaproteobacteria bacterium | reverse complement strand
CCCTTTCTGCGCTTGATAGTAATAAACCGGAACAACTTTGAACAATAATATGACCGGCGGTCATATTATGCAAGCAATAAATCAGTCACAACTGAAAAAGCGCTTCAGAAGATCGCTCAGCATATTTTTAGTCTCCTGGGCCGATCCGACTTTTTCTTCAACAAGGGACTTGAAGCATACATCCAGGATCATCCCCAGGACAACCGTGGTATATACCTCCCAATTGCTGACATGGTAGTCTTCATATTGATTCAGATAATTGAGAAAGATCCTGGAAAATCCTTTGACGGTCTCCCGGGTGGAGGGATATGGTTTGCCGCTCAGAAGATTTTTTCGCAGTTCTACCAGCAGCATCCGGTTTTGGGCGAAGTAATTGATAATTGCATCGGAAAGGATAATAATCTTGGGCACGTCCTGAAACGGGATGATCACCTGGTCAATAAATTGCCTGGTGTAGCGGCTGATAACAGCATCTGCAAGATCGTCCTTGTTATTGAAATAGAGATAAAAGGTGCCTTTGGCAATCCCGGCCTCTTTTACGATCTCATTGATGGATGTCTTATCCACTCCTTTGATTTTAAAAAGATTAACAGCACATTCCTCGATAATTTCACGAGAGATAACCTTATCTCTTCCCCTGTTGCGCCTGGGTTGAACATTCATTTTATTTTCACCGGCTTTATCTTGCATTCTTTTTTACACCTTTGTTTGTATCTTAAATAAAGACCTTAGCATACTTTGCCATGTCGATGAAGATAGCTCGTCATTTCCGTTTGTGCTTCCCTGTAATTGTTCATCGTAAAAAGTAGGTCGGCGCGGCTGACAGGTTTTAGCGGAAGAGGGGCACATACTGCCCGACCCATAAGGATTATCCATGGATGTATCCGGGATAATATGATAGAAACATATAGATCTTAATGCATTGTTTATCCATCCTAGAGACATCCGAGAGATTTCCGCATCGAATACAACGTCTATGACTATGACTATGGAATATTTACAGGGGTTACACACAGAAACCTGGTTTTCACCGGTGACGCACGGAGTGTGTTTCTTTTCAGGCGTTAGGCGCTGGGCACTGGGCATTAGGCGGTTGGGGTGAGGAATGGAGTGCTGGAGTATTAGATGAAGAAGTGAAGGGGGCGGTTCTATTTTTACTGATTTTGATGCTCAGAGACCTTTGCATAATTCCAGATGATTATGCAAAGGTCTCTACTTAATAATGTGTCATTGCAAGACCCCATGCTCATGCTCTGTTTACGGTAAATGCAATTAATTTTTTGAAAAAAATAATTAAACCGGGCCACGCAAAATAGATTTTCGACAGGCTCATTAGGTGACAAGGAGGATATCCATGCATCTTATAGGCGAACAGGGAGTCGGGATATTTTTATTCGTAGTGTTGGCATTGCAGGGCGGGGCTATGCTGGTCTGCACCGGGAGATTTCTGCAGATTAAACCTGAAGGACAGGGTATAGTCATGGCAGAAAACTATTTCAACACAGCTTTACTCATTTTGTTTATCCCTTTGATTGCTGTTTCCCTGATTTTTGGTTGGTATCAGACCTTGGATCTGACTCACTTGGCTATAGCCATGCCCTGGCTGATCTATGGGTTGGAGGCTATCGGCATTGCTTTAATAATTTGCGGTACCGCAATGGTCGTATTTGGTTTCCTGGCTTTGCGCAGCACCTTTCAGCCTGGCGGTTTTGCTCCACGATTCCAGGACCCGCTGGTTACCTGGGGTATATACTCTTTGGTGAGGAATCCGCTAAATGCCGGTGTGCTATCTGTAACATTGGGCCTTGCGCTTGTGGTACAGTCGCTTTTCGTACTTGCCCTGTTTATCATCTACCTCATACTGGTCTTACGTGTGCTTTCCATAGAAGAAAACCAGCTGTCCGAAGCATTTGCTGAAGAGTACCGCTCCTATAGCCGGAAGGTAAGACGGCTTGTTCCATTTATTTACTAACTGAGAGTGGACAAAAGAGGAAATACTGAATTGTGGAAAGAATGCTGGTGAATGAATGAACGCCCTTAAAATACCTGACCAAGCAAATGCAGCCGCCGCTTGGAAGCGCGCGGCTGATTAGCGGCGTTATATGAAGTTGCCTGACAAACAAGACTAATTTTAAAAAGGAGGAGATGCAATGTCTGAAAATACCAAGATTCGATGGGGTTGGCTAAAGGGAATGTATATTTACACTATTGTTTCATCAGGACTTCTTGGCATGGGAATAATCGTTATGCCTGAGATGATAAAAACGAAGTTTCCATGGCCGGTTGAAGAACCAACAGCCTTTGGAATTATTGGCAGCGTCTACGTGGCATTCGGATTATTATCTATATTGGGCCTGCGGTCTCCCCTCAAATTTGTGCCTGTTCTTTTGATGCAACTTTGCTACAAGTTAGTATGGTTCATCGGTGTTTTTATACCCCTTCTGGTTACAGCACATTTCCCGGGTTATGCGATATCTATGGTGATAATCTTTGTAACTTATATAATTGGAGATTTAATCGCGATACCGTTTTCATATATCTTTGCTAAAGAATCAAAGCAGCAGCTTATGGGGTCAGGTCTTGCATTATAACATTTTGGAATAATGGCCGATCCCAAATAAAAAACAAGAAATAAGTACACCTAAGTAAGTACAAAATTATGAGTTACACGTTGCGAGGTGGCATAAAAGGAAGAAGTTATGTCAAGGGAGATAGATATTGTCGGGGCAGGATTGGCGGGACTGGTCGCGGGCATCAATCTTGCCGGCCAGGGCTTCAAGGTGACAATTCACGAGGCGAAGAACAATATCGGGGGAGACATATCCTTTGCCGATGCCACCCTGATGTATCCACTAGTGCTGGAAAGGGAGCTTGGGATCAGCATCCGCGAAGCGCTCGAGCCCTGGAAGTCCGCCCGGATTCTGGCTTATGGAAAGAGATTCGAGTTTGCCCTGCCTCACCTGACCGAGGCCTATACCATGGAGAGGGGAACGGGAGAACTCTCTCTGGAGAATGTCCTTTACAGGCAGGCGTTGGAGAAAGGGGTAGAGGTGATTCTGGGCAGGAAACTCTCCATGAAGGAGATATCGGAACTCCCGGCAGGAACCATCGTTGCAACAGGTTTGAACAAGAACTCTTTCAAACTGTTCAATATCCCTCATAGACCCTTTTACGGCCACATGGCCACTGGCAACAGCGATCCGTCTCAACCCCAAGTAATTGTATATTTCGACCGGTTCACCCGAGAGTACGGTTATTATGCGCAGTGTGGTAAATCGTCGGTTGCCTTGGTTTTCAGAATGGACCGGCCGTTACTGGATGAGGAAAAGGTTGCCTTCCGTAAAAAGCTGGCAGAAGACAACGGTATCGAAATGGACGGATGGAAT
>JAFGIC010000205.1 GCA_016929815.1 Deltaproteobacteria bacterium | reverse complement strand
TCATTGGATATTCTATGTTTTCAAGTGTGTCTATGCCGATTAGCCCTAAAACGCGTTTCGGCATGAGCCGGGCAGCTTCAGCGATGACCGAACCGCCCATGGAATGTCCTACCAGAATGATTTTACGACTGTCTGTTGCTTCTGTCACCGCTTGTACATCTTCTCCGAAAGCCTTCATGGTATACTGCGAACGTGTCGTCCCTGAGTGGCCGTGGCCTGCGAGGTCAAGGATGATAATACGATAAATTTTCGAGAAATGTGTCAGCTGGTCACGCCAGTAGCGGGCATCGCAACTCCAACCATGCACGAACAAAAGTGTCGGCTCTCCAGCGCCATAGATCTCATAGGAAATCGGGGTACCATCTTTGGAAGGGACAACATGGGGCCATTCCGCTTGTGCCTGTATCGCTCTAAAAGTCAGTAGCAGGATTACTAAACAGCCGGCCAAGCTTATCAAGCAACCTGCAGCCGGTTTGTGATAATTGTTTTGCTCTTTACCTGGTGCCCTCGTTGCATTTTCCATTATGTATTCTCCTTTGTTCTGAACACCTGAAATCAACGGGGCGCCTATGATTTCAACATCGTACGAATCACAATTAAGTCAGTTTAACAAACGCCTACCGGCCCAATATAAACCGGCGAAGCTCTTTCACGATCACTTCAATGCGCCTCTTCCTGACTCGACAAGTAATATTTTTTTCTTACTTTAATCGTTTCAGTCCAAAATGTTTTTCAATTGGAATAAAATCCTTATCATTGTGAAGAAGAGGTATATCATTCTCAATAGCTACAGATGCAATCATACAATCCAGAGCCTTTCTTATCGTGATCCCTTTTCGGCGAAGAATTCGATATATCTCTGCTGATCGTAAAAAAACAGAATATTGCATTGGTAGAAAAATTAAGTTGGCAAGTAAGTCTCGAGTTCGATTAAATTCAGAACCTTTCCTTATTCCTTGAAGGACCTCGGTTAGAATGATGCCACAAACACAAATGTCTTCCCGGTTGAGGATGAGATTTTCAAGTGCCTTCGCATGCTGGCAAGAACGCGCTGAAAAAAAATCTATCCATACAGTGGTATCAACCAGAATCATCATAAGCCACGACCTTGACGCACCTCATCCAAATTTCCATCCCAATTGATTTTGCCCTTGAGGTTGAGAATTTCGATTTGTTTTTCATGTCTAAGTAACTCACGCAAAGCATGATCAATCAAAGCTTTTTGTGTTTTAATCCCTGTAACCTTTATGCAATCGTTGATCAGTTTCTCGTCAAGTACGATATTAGTACGTTTCATGATACCCCTCCATGACAATTATAATTATACACATTATAGCATAAATTATGTGTATTGCAAGAGGAGTTTAGAGATATTCCGCGGCTCACAAGCCGCAAGGTACGAGCGGTCCTATGCAACCGTATGTTTGCTTCAGCGATAAATATCTTTTCTGTTTACAGCGTCAACCCGAATAATAAAGAAGATTAAACTCAAGAAATTTCCCGCTGATGCCGATATATCAAACAGGTCATTTTACATTTTCTTTATGATTAGCCTAATATAACTTCTTCGGCTGAGCCTGATGCCTGAATATTATGTTCCATAGAGGGAAAAGGGATGGACAGGGTGTTTAGAAATCTATGGTCTGCTGTTCTGAAGCAGGCCATTAAAGACGCTCGGAAAGATGCCAGCTGTTCCATAATGAGATCTCAGTTATGGTTTTATAGTGATAGCTTGGAACCAGGATCTTATCTATGGATCTGCAGCATCTTAGATCTTAATCCCGAATCGATCAGGCAGTTTATAAAATTGGATGAACAGGATGGCTTTGCCGACCGTACAAGTAGGCATGCCCTTGAACGTCTATCAGTCTGAAGTAATAGCTCTTATCCTTTGTATTTCCATTAAGTTATACCATTATAATCTAATTTCAAACGATAATTTTATTTGTCCTGCTTGTGGAATCTCATAACTGAAAGAATTAGTTTGATAAAGTAAGCTTAAAAAAGTTAAGATGATAATTCCATGGATAGATATCACGTTAATAACCTGTAAAAAATATTTTAAGAGGAGGTTTAAATAAGAATAGCCCTGTCATGACAGTGAGCTGCCGCGGATAGTATTCCTGAATTTTCACAAAAGTAGTGTTTCATAGATAATCATGGTGGGTGTCAAACCGTAAAAAGGCAGTAGCTCGCATATTATATATGTAAAATGAAAAGTTATTTAATTGATGACCTCCGGTTGTATACCAGGTGTTTTTCTGTTATGTACTGGGCATAAAATCAATCTATATTCAAATTATTTTGAAAGGAGATTACTATGGAGAGAGTTGCTGTTGTAGGATGCGGGGCTTACATGGATAGCGGGTACGGTTGTCCAGGGGAGTGGCGCTGCCTGAAGGCCGCTTCACTCGGTGATGGAAAATTTGAAAGTCCTTCAAGTGTGGTATCTTTCATAAAGTGCGAGTGCCCCGGAAGAGCGATGGTCCTGACAACCGGGATGGCCATGAAGCTGTCCGAGATCAAGCCTGACAAGATATACCTCAGTTCATGCCTTGTAAACGCAAAACCGGGATGCCCCTACTCATCCGCTGATGAGATGGCTCAAGCCATAGAGAATAAGTTCAACGTTCCGGTAGTTCAGGGTACCCATGAATACCACGGATAGGCTTTCAAAGTTGCATAAATAACGCAGCATCCACGACTTTTGCAACAGTAGGTTAATAGGTTGGATCTTCGATGCCTTACCCGGTGGTTCCAAAGAAAAGAAGGCGCGGAATATCAATTATATTTCACGCCTTTCCTGTTCGGAGACAGTCATAATAGCAAGGAATTCCGGCCCAATAGTTACTTTTATCACCCTTCGATATCCCCGAGGCCAATAAGACGGAATCTAACCATTATGCTCGATCCTTCATCAATTTTCTCCATTATCAGGCGGATTCCCCAGCACTGGCTCAGGTACTCGATCCAATAGCTTTTTTCAATATCATGGCCCAGGCCTGTCTCTCTTTGAAGGCTGCTGCCTGCGGAAAAACCATGTAGCAGGTTAACATTGAAAAGGAAGTTGAGGCTCTTGTCTCCGTCCTTCTCGTAGGTATAATCAAGCTCATAGCTGTCTTTTCTTTTCCCAGACCGGTCCACGGAGAGTTCAAGGGAGATGTCGGCAAAGGAAATAGCGTCTTCATAGTGGTCCCAGTGGGCCTCCGCGTCGATATCCAGCCCCTGAAAGGGCATGTATGTCAAAAGCCCCACAAGGGGTTCAAAGGGCATCTTTCTTCTCCACGGCTCTTCATCCCTGTTCGCCTCATCGATACTATATCCCTGACTGAAGCCCAGCGTGCCCCATTGGGCGTAAGAGATATTTCCCTTATCGTCCTCTTTTTTCACGTCTATGAGATTGTCAATGGAGAATGTTAACCTGTTGATCTTGCCCTCCGCGTCGACAGACTCAAACCAGGGCCGGTATTTATCTTCGTCTTTATGGATCCTGTATTCGTATAAAAGTGAAGGCGAAAGCTTGTGCTTCAACATTTTCACCTGCCTCCACTCAAAATCAAAGATCCGTTCCACGACGGAAGATAATCGGGTCTGGAACTTATAGGCATCCCTGGATTGCCAGTCGATGTTTTGGGGGTTATCATCGAGCCGCTGCATATCCCTTGTGAAGCTGACGGATGGTTCAAACTCCAGGTAAGGACCGAACCATGTGGGATAGGAGAGTTCGGGAGTAGCGGAGATAGTGTGACCTCTCTGACCAAAGTCACGCCACACGTAGTCGTAGTTCGTGTCCAATGAGAATGTCAGGGGGAGTTCAGGCAAAGGACGGGGCAGAACCGCGAACTCGAATCCGGCCAGGGGTTGTGGTGTTTCATCGTTCACGAAACCCTCCGGCCTTTGATGATAGGATGATAACGCCTGGAGGCTGTAATCCTGCTGATCGCGGCTGAGCCTTAGGGCCGATCTTCTCAATGGTGAATTAACCTCCTCAATGGGTCGGCCCGATTGACCTACAAGGTCGGGTCTGGATTCAAACCCGAATAGCCTGCCCCCGTAAAATTCCTTCAGGTAATCCTGGTCGCTTACGACATCGGTATCGAGACGCGCCCTTATACCGGCGGGCATCTGCTGGTCCGTTCTGCTCCTGAACCAAAAGCGTGTATCGTCCGTCCTTTCGAAGGGGCTGATTTCCGCCTGGTCCGGATTACTCAGGTCCTTTTTTTCTATCCGGTCCGAAAGGATGTCAAAAAGGAATGTCCCTTTAGATTCATTATCCGCCACATAACGGTACTCAAGCCCCTGCATAAACCCCCGATGGGACATGACGCGTTCATAAAAGGTGGCGTCGGTCTGATTAGATATGGCCCAGAAAAAAGGGATTTCCATATCAAAACCGTTTCGATCCGAGTAGGCCAGTCTCGGCGGCAACAGCCCGGTCTGCCGTTTTGTTTTGGCTGGAAAGATCATAAAAGGCGTGTATAAAAAAGGTATTTCATGAATCCTAAACGCGGCGTTCCTTATCCTGCCATACCCTTCAACGGTTACCCTTACCTCGGAACCGGTGATACTCCAGACAGGGCTTGGGCCGTCACAGGTTGTAATGCGGCAATTCCTTATAAGATAGCTGTCTTCGCCTACCTTTTCCATTATTTCACCACTGATATAAAAGTTGTTCTGCTTTATAAAAAGACGTCCCTTCGTGATATTGCCTGTCTGGTCCTTTAGATTAAAGATGCCCCTTTCTCCCGTAAGGGTATCCTCTCCGGACTCGAAACGGATATTGCCCGATGCCTCGACAAGCCCTGTTTTCTTGTCATAAACGGCCTCTCCGGCGGAGAGTGTTTTATCGCCCTTTGTGAAGATCACTTCTCCTTTAGCAACATACAGCCCCTCCTTTTCTATGAAGCTGAGGCTTTTTGCCGTGATCTGCCATGGGGTCTCATCATCCGCCAAAGAGCCCATCTTTGATTTCAAATCCTGGGCAAGGGTAAAATGGGCATGGAAAAAGCATATAATAAAAACGGCAAAGCATGTGTATATCTTTATGATCCCCTCTCTTCTGGTGATGGCTTGCCTCCTTTCGGTTATAAAATTTCCATGATCCTTGATGCTTTTTATTTAAACAGCATCCGGGCGATACTT
>JAFGIC010000204.1 GCA_016929815.1 Deltaproteobacteria bacterium | reverse complement strand
TGACAGACATATTTAATTTGCGAAAGGCGTTACCAGCTTCCAGCCCAAGCAGGCCGCCTCCTATAATCACAACCTCCCTTACGTCCTTTGCCCATGCGATGATAGCCCTTGCATCCTGCAGGTTGCGTATGGCAAAGACCCCTTTTTTGTTCGAGCCTTTAATAGGAGGGATAAAGGAGCTGCTTCCTGCTGCCAGGAGGAGCCTGTCATAGAAAAGTTTTTTCCCTTCCTCTGTCATAATAATCCGGCTGGAAGCATCACCCCCTGTAACTCGGGTCTTAAGTCTCAGTGTTATTCCCATGTCTTCATACCACTGATTTTTTTTTGATTGAAGGGCCGACTCGATAAGTTCGCCGGAAATGTATTCATTCAACCTTATCCTATAATAGAAAGGCGAATCCTCTTCAGTAACTATGGTAATCTTTCCTTCCTTGTCATTGTTGCGTATATTTTCCGCTGCCGTTGTACCTGCCACCCCGTTCCCTATTATAAGGTATTCCATGATTTATCCTCCCCCTTTTCTTCCCGATTTTTTCCTATTCTTATCCCTTTTGATACCCTTTGACGAATCCTTTCCAAATTTGCTTAGGCCCTCTGCCAGGGCTTTAAGACGCTCATTCACAAGGAAATTTAAGGTGCCTTTTGGATAGGATCCGTCCGGCCCTGGTTCGCCCGCCTTTTCCCCGGTAAGTATCTCGATCCCTTCATCGATGTTTTTTACTGAGTAGATATGGAACATGCCCTTCTTTACAGATGCCACCACATCTTTTCTAAGCATAAGGTCCTTGATATTCGCATCCGGAATCATTACACCCTGTTTACCGGTAAGGCCTTTCTTCCGGCAGCAATCATAAAAGCCCTCTATCTTTTCATTGACCCCTCCTATGGGCTGTACCTCTCCCTTCTGATTCATGGACCCTGTTACTGCTATATACTGTTTTAGGGGTATGCCTGAAAGGCTTGAAAGGATGGCGTATATTTCAGTGGATGATGCGCTGTCGCCGTCAATCCCTCCGTAGGACTGTTCAAAGGCGATAGAGGCGCTGATGGTCATGGGTTTATCCTGTGCATATCGTTTTCTTAGGAAACCGCTCAATATAAGCACACCCTTATTATGCGTGGCGCCTGACATGTCCGCTTCCCTTTCAATATTTATTATACCGGCCCTGCCCATAGATGTGGTTGCCGTTATACGTGAAGGTTTTCCGAACATCAGGTCTCCCATGCTGTAAACTGCCAGGCCGTTTACCTGACCTACAACCTCCCCCTCAAGGTCTATCATCAGGGTACCCCTGTCGATCATTTCCTGAAGGGATTCTTCAATCATGTTTGTCCTGTATATCTTTGTGTCAATTGCCTTTTGAACATGTTTTTCCGTTACCGTGGTCTTTTTCTCCTCACCGGCCCAGTAATTTGCCTCCCTGATGATATCAGTAATTGCAGGGAACCCTGTAGATATCTTTTCCTGTCTCCCCGACATCCGGACCGCCTGCTCCACAAGCAAAGCCGCCGCAGTCCTGTCAAAGGGCCTCAAATTTTCTTCGTCGGTCTTCATCTTGATAAACTCTGAGAACTTGATGACAGATTCTTTATCGTTGTTCATGTAAGTATCGAAGTCAGCCCTTACTTTAAAGATCTTGGGCATATCCTCATCATATGCCATGAGCATATAATAAAGATAATTGTTTGAGATAATTACAACCTTGGCGTTCATCTCAATAGGCTCAGGTTTAAGACCTGTCGTGGTAAACAGATAGAAGGGATCATAGGTTTGAATCTCCATCTTATTTGTCTTCAGAGAACGCTTGAGGGCAGGCCAAACGCCGGGTTCCATGGCCGCGTCAAGGAGATTGAGGACAAGGTATCCTCCGTTGGCTGAAATAAATGAACCTGCCTTGATCCTGCTGAAGTCGGTCTTCCAGATACCATTCCGATCTACTACCCTTTCTATGCTTCCGAAGAGATTTCGATATGTCGGATATGATTCAATTACAACCGGCGGCCCCTTTTGGTCTCCGTTGTCTACAAGGAGATTGACCTGGTAGGGCTGAAAGGGGTCGGTCTGAGGCATTGCAATGGGAAGACCCGCCAATACGGTCTGTTGTGCCTGACCCATGAATATCTGCAGGTTTGTGCTCATGTCCTCAAGTATATCATTCAGATATGTCTCAATCTTTTTATTCTTGTATGATGATTTGATGGGCTCTAAAAGGCCCGTGGCCATATTTATGAATAATATGCGGTCCATCTCATCTGTCTTTGCCTGTATCTCCTTCTGAAGATCCCGGATTTCAAGAAATATCTGGTTGATCTCATCCCTCAGTGCGGCATGCTTTTTCTGAAGTTCAACAAATTCCTCCTTAGGGAATCTCCCCTTTTCGACCATCTCCTCAACCTGGTCCATGTGAACAGGGTTTCCGTCTATAAGAGGCATGATCTCAGGACGCTTTATCTGACCTATCTGTATATCCACCAGGGCAAATCCTTCGGCCCTTACCTTCTTGTCCAGTTCCTTGAAAAAGGTTTTCCCCTTGTTTTCGTACTCCTCCATGATCTCCTTTTTCCGGTTAATATAGTCCTGGCTCTCAAACAACAGAGGGGCCTCCTTTTTTAGGGTTTCTATAAGGTTGCTTATAGCCTTTTTAAACCTTTTCCCATCTCCTGCCTTGAACCTTAAGAGTACGGGGGCCTCTATGTCTTTAAAATTATTCACGTAGCAGAGGTCATCAGGCACAGAGCCGTTTTTTATGGAGATCTCATGAAGGAGTTTTTTAACGGTTGAAAGCCTGCCTGATCCCGCAACGCCTGTAACAAAGATATTATAGCCGGGATTATTCATTCCAGCTCCGAACTTGAAGGCATCAACCCCCCTTTTCTGTCCGATTATTTCCTTTAAAGGATTGAGGTCCTTTGTGGTCTTGAATGGCAGTTCCGACGGATTTAGAATCCATCTAAGCTTTTCAACAGGGACCTTTTTGTCGGAATTCTTCTTAGTCATATTAACCTCCCGGCGTTAACGTTTTATCTTTCGTATCTTTATGATTTTCGTTTTTTCTGGAGGGGTCCTGGG
The DNA here is from genome assembly GCA_016929815.1 of Deltaproteobacteria bacterium. Classification (GTDB taxonomy): domain Bacteria; phylum Desulfobacterota; class DSM-4660; order Desulfatiglandales; family HGW-15; genus JAFGIC01. The sequence continues at coordinate 4,191 of JAFGIC010000204.1, read as the reverse complement.
CATCACCACTTTTAAAATTCCGTTTTCATAAACGGCATTCACGGCATCCACCTCAATACGGTATGGGATTTTTATAGTGCGCGTAAAGGTATCCTGGGTGGTGTAATAATTTTCACGTTCATCAATTATTTCCCGATGTATATTGCCTTTTACGGTAAGAAGGTCTCCCGTGATAGAGAGTACAATGTCGTCAGGATCAACATCAGGGAGAACTGCAAGAAGGATGAGGCTGGGACCGGTATCTGTAAGTTCGAAGGATGGCATCCTTTTTATCACGCGATGTGCAGATTGAATGCCGTATTCGCCGCAAAACCTGTCGAACAATGTATCAATATCCTTTTTAAGTCTGTTAATATGATGGGTTTTCCAGAGTATTAATTCAGGCATCTATAAAACCTCCTTTTTCCAGTAGGGATTTACAAGGTCCTCAAATATGGAAAGAGCGGCCTCAGAACCATGGCCGGCGGCTGTGACTATCTGCTTGTAGCCCCCCTCAACATCCCCTGCTGAGTAAATGCCGGGGATATTTGTACGATGATGATCATCGTGTTTAACGTATCCTTCAGGTGTTGTTTCAATGCCCGACTTTATGGCCAGGGCCACTACAGGGTTATATCCTATTGAGATAAATACCGCATCAAAGCGAAAGGCAGATATTACACCTGTATTTTTGTTTATGAGTTCTACCTCCTCAACACGGTCCTTTCCCCTGATCTCATTTACCTCTGTGCTGTATATGACAGGGATGCCGCTAGTGGAAAGGTTCAGAACAAGCTGCTTCTGCGCCCTTAATGTATCCCTCCTGTGAACAATGGTAACATCAACCCCAAGATTATCAAGATGCAGTGCCTCTGTTACTGCACTGTCTCCTCCTCCTACAATCAATGCCCTTTTTCCTTTAAAGAGAGGACCGTCGCATGTACTGCAGTAACTTACGCCGTGGCCGGATAAGCGGGATTCTCCGGGGACATCCAGCCGTCTGTATTCCGCGCCTGTTGCAAAGAGGACCGACCTTGCATTGAAGAGCCTCCTGCTGCTGATAACCTTGATCACATCTCCACTAATGACCTCCAGGGCCTCTTCCCCGGGAAAGATCTTAACATATTCCAGTGCATGTGTAACCAATAGATCGACAAGCGCCTTTCCGCCGATCTGGTTTATACCGGGATAATTTTCAACTATGGGTGTATTTGCAAGCTGACCACCCAAGATGTTTTTTTCTATTATGACAGTATTAAGACCGCTGCGGGCACCATATATGCCTGCGGTAAGTCCTGCCGGGCCACCGCCGATAATTACAAGGTCTGCATCAACTTCCTTTGAATCGGTTTCCGGGATAAAGAAGGTCTGCTGCTCCATCTTTTCAAGGGAGAGCATGAATAATTCCTCGGGCTGCGCCCCAAGTGCGATGAGCTTTTCGTCGGCATAGACCCGCGGAACGCTCTGGGCAGAGTATTTATCGGCAAGTTCAGGGTTGGCCTGAATATCTATAATTTCAAGGGATATCAGATCAGGTCTCTCATAGGCGGCTTTAAGGGCATTAACCGCCTGCTGCGGACAGTAGGGGCATGTAGGACTTACAAAGACCTTAATATTTCTGAAAGAATTAATCCCTTCCAGGATCTTTTTGGAGTCAGGGCTTATGCGTGTTTCACCGTATCCGAACATGATCAGCGCCTCCAGGAGCGTCCTTGTCTCTTCGCCTATGGGGGCGCCATACCATCTTATATTATTATAGCGGTCAGGGTTGATAAAAAGTGCAGGGGTGTAAATGGGCTTAAGGCCTTTGGCCTCTTTGTGGTTGATATCATATTCATGAAGGGTTATCTTTGGCGCCAGCTGACTGATAGACCTTATAACCTTTCTTGCGGCCTGATTGAAGATATCGTTTTTTTCAGGGCGTGTGAATAAAATGAGGTTTACATCATTGGGCATTTTTTCGAAAATAGATTTAAGATGAGCATGTACTTCATGCCCTTCCCTTGATAAATGTGCATCACTGTCTTTAATATTATTCATTATAATCCTCCTTATATGACATCACAGAAGAGATTAATAGGACGGAAAGGATAATATATAGCAATAAAAAAGATATTTAATAAGCAAAAAAAGACTTTAAAGAGGTTCAAATAAGATCTTATGTTCAAGAAGAGAAAGACTTTTAATCCTCCCCTTGATCCTTTTCTCTTCCCCAAAGATATCTATAAGGAATACCTCATCACCTGATGATTCAATAAAATCAATATGTTCCAGAAGCAAGGTTTCCTTGCCATCAGTCAATATATAGGCGGAAGAATCACACATAGCTTGCGTCTCCTTTTAATATCTTAATTGCCTGGCCTACGAGGTGCGGGAGGGGTTCCCTGCTTATACCTATTATGCGGACATTTTCCTGAGTAAGGGGGATTAGTATCTTCCTGGCATTACTCGAGCAGATGGACTCTGTCATCCTCGGCGTTACCTCTCCCATCATGGAATTTGAGATAATAATAGAAAGCGGACCCATTATTATATCAACACGTTGGGATGTAATAACAATGGCGTTTTCACCCGTGGCGCCCTTATTGGCGCCCGCCTTCATCATTCTTGACGTAGCAGAGGAGTTGGTGCCAAGTGCAAGTATTTCCAGCCCTATATCAAGTTCATTCCTGAGACCCTTGATAATCTCAGCGCCTATACCTCCGCCCTGTCCGTCCATTACCATAATTATCACAATTGCACCTCTTTGAACCTGAAGATGGAGATGTCAGCCCTGGTAAGGGAAGACGGACTGCTCCAATCAGGAAAGCTCAATCTTGTATAATAAAAGATATATTTATATTAATTTAACAGGCCGTTATTATTTTCCATTATATCACTAAAAATATCAAGAAATTACCGGTATATGCATCAATTTATTGCGATAGACGATCAAGAAGGCGATCGAATTCATCATCAGAAAAAAAATAGATATTAATGCTGCCTTTCTTGCCTTTCTTTTTTATCTCCACCTTAGTGCCAAGGGACCTTTTTAATCCATTGGAAAGTGATAAAAGATATTCATCCGGATCGTGGGATTTTTCCCCAGGATGCACGGCAGAGGGACCCTTTTTTGCCAGGGTCTCAGTCTGTCTGACAGAAAGATCCTTTTTAATGATGATATCCCTTATCCTTTTTTGTTCGGAAACGTCCTTGAGCCCTGCCAGTACACGGGCGTGTCCCATGGACAGCCTTCCGTCAATAATGTCCTTCTGAATATCCTTTGATAGAGACAACAACCTGAGAAGATTAGCGATTGTCGATCTGTCCTTGCCTACCCTTTGTGCAAGAATTTCCTGGGTTGTTTCAGCATCTTCCAGCCACCTCTTATAAGCGGAGGCCTCTTCTATAGGATTCAGGTCTCTTCTGTGTATGTTTTCAATAAGTGCGAGTTCAAGGGACTCTATGGGCGTTGATTCCCTGACAACCACAGGTATCCTGTCAAGGCCGGCCTTCTGGGCAGCCCTCCACCGGCGTTCGCCGGCGATAAGACGATAACCATCACCTGATCTGCTGACAAGGACAGGGGTTATAACTCCTTTTTCCTTTATGGATGCTGTTAGTTCTTTAAGTGCTTCGTTGTCAAATTCCTGCCTCGGTTGATATGGATTTGGCTCAATATCTTCAATAGGACATTGAAAAAATCCGCTTCCTTCATTATTAGGGGTGTCATTAGCTTCCGGGATAAGTGCTGATAAACCCTTGCCTAACGCCTTTCTCTTAACCATTATTTCCTCCTCTGTTCATTACTTCCTCAGCCAGCTTAAGATAGCTTTGAGTCCCTGATGATTTAGGATCATAATACATGATAGGCCTTCCATGGCTTGGCGACTCGCTTAGTCGCACATTTCTTGGGATGATTGTATTAAAGACAATTCCCTTAAAATGCTGGCGGACCTCTTCTTCCACTTGAGAAGAAAGGTTATTGCGTGAATCATACATCGTTAAAACAATACCAATAATTTTTAGATCAGGATTCAGTCTCTTTTTAACAGCCTTTAGGGTGTTTAAAAGCTGTGTCATCCCCTCAAGGGCGTAATACTCGCACTGAAGGGGAATAAGGACGTAATCAGATGAAGTAATGGCGTTTATGGTTAAAAAGCCTAATGAGGGGGGGCAATCCAGTATTATATAGTCGTATTCTTTTTTAAGTGGAAGGATCTTGTTTTTAAG
>JAFGIC010000203.1 GCA_016929815.1 Deltaproteobacteria bacterium | reverse complement strand
GACCTGGTAGTTGGGATGGATTCGTCTCTTAATGACATGATTACGTGGATAGACAAGTTTGCCGAGGCGGCCCATGCGAGGAGGAGGATATTCATACTTCATATCAAGGGAGAATTTTGCTCCTGTTCCATTATGAACGCCGCCCTCGCGGCAGGGGTTGAAGAGGTCATATATGATGACATGGGGCCTGACGATGAGGGAAGGCGGCTTTTCAGGGAGATGGCAAGGGGAAAGGTTGAAAATATTAAGAGGATTATTGAGCTGGGCAAGGGGTTTGCCGTTATATTGTTCTTTTCCAAGTATAATGACGACTCCGACGGTTCGCTGGAATTTATTGAAAGCACCATAAGGAATACAGGCATAACAATGAAGACAAATGTTGTCTTTATTGAGACGACCTATGGGGGCATTGCGCCGACGGTATTTGACCGGACACTTGCCATGCGGTTCGGTGAAAAGGCGCTGGCAACCCTTCGCAAAAAGATTGATTCAAGGGATTATAGCCTTCATATAGTCGGTCTAAGGGGCAAGGAGATAAAGGCTTCTCCTTATGATCAAAACAAAAACGTGATAGATGAGGGATGCCCCAGGGGATTTGGAGATGAACTACAGCGCTGCGTCGGGCTGATGTCCATGCCGGGAAAGGGGTGCACGGGCATGGGTGGCGCAATAAAGTGGACCAATCTGGAGGGCATGGAAAGCTGGCATGGCGTGTGGACATGCAAGATGTGCGGCCATTCGCAGGATTTCTTTATGAAACCCGGTAGGCTCCTGAACATCCGCTGCGAAAATCCCGAATGCGCCAACTACGGATATGTGAGGATTTCAAGAAGACTGTAAGAGACAGGCAATGATCAAGACCATTGAAAGCATAGGCCGGAGCAGTATTAATATCTTTGTTACATTGCGCGCTACGCTGTTGCTGGCTGCCGGGATCATTCTTCGTCTCTTCAGCAGGCGTGCATATAACAGCGCCTCACGCATGGTTTTTATCAACCAGTTCTATTTTACATCGGTGCAGATACTGCCCCTCTTCCTTTTCGTGGCCGTCATTTTCGGGACTATGGTCAACGGGATGGCGTTCCAGGTCATTAAAAATCTCGGGCTAACCGACTACCTGGGGCGGCTGCTTATGGGATTTGTGGTCACGGAGATTGCGCCCTTTGTAACGGTCCTGCTGATAGCCCTTCGGTCCGGCTCAGCTATAAATGCGGAGATTGCCGTAATGAAGGTCAACCGTGAACTGAACACGCTTAAAATATTCAATATCGACGTGATTGATTACCTTTTTGTCCCCAGGGTCATGACGGGTATGCTGTCCATGGTCCTTTTGAGCAGTCTTTTTTCCATGACGGTTCTTGTGACCGGCATTTTTATATCAAGCGCGATCTTCGGCACCAGCGTGGATGACTATACAGGAATCCTCCTGAAGTCCGCGTCCCTGCCGGATATTGTCATAGTCCTTATCAAGTGCGCGACATTCGGATTCTTTATTACGCTCATACCTATAATCCGCGGTTTGAATGCATCGGAGGAGGAGCTTACAAGCATTCCTGTTGCGGTGCTTAACGGTATGGTAAGGGTGTTTATTGCTATTGTTATTATAGAGGTGCTGTCATCGATAATAAGGTTCATATAAGGCTCTTCGAAAGCGAGATGGACCTGGAAAGGGAGCTGCAGAGATTTATCTCAGAGCATAAGGATCGCATCGGGCTTGTTTCCATGGACGCGCCCCTTATCTCCAATCTCTCCATATGGAGCAATATAGCGCTGATACGGCAATATCATCAGAATATGCCACTTAACGAGGCCAAGAATATTGCCCTGGAACTCCTTTCCCGAATGGAGATGGAAGGGGTTTTAGGAAAGAGAAATTCTGCGCTGGATCCGGAAGAACGTTTCTGCATAATGCTCTTAAGGGCTGCGATGGTCAGGGACGCCATACTGGTCCTTGACAGACCCTTCAGCATCCTTATCAATCAGCGGGACGGGGCATTTGTCATGGATGCACTTAAGAAGATTGATGATTTGATTGCGGAGACATACATTTTTGATTATAGTTGGGCGGAATCATGTTATGAGGCAAACAATGACCAATAATACTGAATTCAAGGTGGGTCTCTTTATCATAATAACAGCACTGCTTATCCTGGCATCCATCGGATATGTGGCCTATAAAAAGGATGTGTTCTCAAAAACGTATGTATATACACTTTCCTCCACGACCGGCGAAAATATCACCGAAGGGACGCCTGTAGTCTTCTGGGGTTTTAACATCGGCCAGGTCAGTTCAATGGAATTGACCGATAGCGGGGTTCTGGTCCAGATCAAGATCCCCGAGAGGAACAACCGGGTTATCAGGGCCGGAAGCAGATTTGTGCTCGAAAAACCGCTTCTCAGTTCCTCCCGGATTATCGTATATACCGACAACCTTAATGGCCTCCCGCTTCAGGAATCTGCCGTACCTGAACTGACGGTTTCCGATGACATCAATGAACTTATCAAGCGAGGCCAGTCAATCGCGGAAAAGTTGGACATGATAACAAACAACATCGCATCGATTACCGGGGACATGTCGGATCCTCAGGGGGATGTAAAACGCATCCTGAAAAATGCGGATAAGGTGACGGCCCTTTTAGCGGAAAAGAATTCCCTTGGGGAGATGCTCATGGGCAATGACGAAAGCGTCAGGTCTATTGAGGAAATCATAAAGATTGCCCTTGATATCGCGGAGCGCACAGAGGAAATTACCGGCAGATTGGAGGCCCTGACCCAAGAGGCCGGTGAACAGCTTTACGGGGGCGAGGGGATTCTTACCCTTGTCCGGGAGATACTGGACGAGCTTACGGTGAAGCTTGCAAAGGTTGAGATAACGCTTGACAACCTTAATAAGACAAGCGCAGAGACAGTTGACGCCACAGAGGACTTAAGCTTATTACGAGAAGATGTTGATGAGACGGTATCGGCGATCAGAAACCTGGTCGATGACCTGGACCGAATGATACCCTTTAAGGCCGAATCGGAGATAAAACTGCCATGAGAAAGATATTTTACCTGATATGGGTCGCGATCATCCTGGGGGGATGTGCCTTAAACACGAGGCCCTCATGGATTATAACAGGAGAAAGGAATCTTGAAGGATTCAAAAAAAGTTTTTTTACATATGGCCCTGGTGAAATTTCCGATAATTATTTTAAAAGGACGCTTGAGGAGTTTAAAAAAAGCGGGGACCTTGATCTCATGGAAAAGGCGTGGCTGACAAGGATGGCCCTGCAGGTCGCTGTTCTTGAAGAGATGGAAGAAAGGAATTACCTGGAGATTGCTGCGGTTAGACAGGTGCCGGAAAATGAGAATTTTTTTAAATTCCTTAGATGTGAAATTTCCGAGGTTGAGATCGGGGTGCTGCCTGAACAATACAGGAGTTTTGGACGTGCCCTTTTAACAGGCGATGTCCTTAAGACAGGAAG
>JAFGIC010000202.1 GCA_016929815.1 Deltaproteobacteria bacterium | reverse complement strand
ATAACAAATATAAAGGATTAACCGATTAAAATGGATGAAAATGCTGATCTGCATAGATTGACCTTCGATGATAAGGAGATAACACTTATTGGGACGGCACATGTCTCCAGGGAGAGTGCGGACCTGGTGGAAAGGGTTATATCAGAGGAAAAGCCCGAAACCGTATGCGTTGAACTTTGCCGGTCCAGGTACCAGGCCATAATACAGAAAGACAAATGGCAGGACACCGATCTTATAAAAGTGATAAAGGAAAAAAAGGCTTTTCTGCTCCTGTCCAACCTTATCCTGTCGTCATTCCAGAAGGCTATCGGCAAAAAACTCGGAATAAGACCAGGTGAGGAGATGATCCGCGCCATATCAGCCGCAGAAGGCATTGGGGCGCACATACACCTGGCTGACAGGGAGATCAGGACTACGCTTTTAAGGGCGTGGCGAAGGATGAGATTCAGGGATAAGTTCAGGCTTTTCTATCAGCTTCTTGGGTCATTTGGCGGTATGGAAGATCTTACAAAAGAGGCTGTTGAAGAGATGAAGAAAAAGGATATCCTTCATATGCTTCTCGATGAAATGGGTAAATCACAGCCTCTGCTGAAAGAGGTGCTGATCGATGAAAGGGACAGGTACCTTTCTCAGATGATAAAGACAGCGCCCGGCAAAAGTATTGTTGCAGTAGTAGGAGCGGGGCATGTCCCTGGAATAATGGTCAGCCTGTATGAATCGACAGACCTTAGACCTCTTGATGAAGTGCCGCCCGAGAGGAAAATGGCAGGTGTTTTTAAGTGGGGCATCCCGGGCCTGATTGTAGCACTGTTTATAGGCGGGTTTTTCTTCAGCGGGACAGCGGCAACCATGGACATGGTCAGATACTGGGTCTTCACCACGGCCATAATGTCCGGGATAGGGGCGGCGGCCTCCTTTGCCCACCCGGTGACTATATTGTCTGCGGCCCTTGTCGCGCCTATCACGACAATCCATCCTTTGATAGCCGCAGGGTGGATTGCCGGTCTTGTTGAGGTATTCATGGGAAAACCCAAGGTGAGGGACTTTGAGGCGCTTCCTGAAGATATAATGTCGGTAAAGGGCTTCTGGAGGAACAAGATTACGAGGGTCCTTCTGGTTGTTGTCTTTACAAACATAGGGGCATCATTAGGGACATTCCTCGGCATATCAATGCTGGTGAAGGTGTTTTCCTGATGAAGATTTTTTATGCCTAATCCCTAAAAAAGGGAACCCATCCCCGTGGGATGTTGGGGATGGGTTTGGGAGGGAAGCACACAAAACATCCTGAATATTACCCTGTAGCCTCACTTTCTGTTTGCTGCCACAATGAAAGTCGAGGTTAATAGGTGAAAACCCAAGACAAGTGTGCGATAAATGCAATATATTATTACAAATCATATGCCATTACTTCACATGAAAGATTGATTTTTGAATTAATTATTTATAAATAGCTGTAAACTGATGTGAAAACATATACTTATGTTTGTAAAAATATTGTCCACATTCTTATTTAAGACGATAAAAAAAGGATTAATGCGGGTAAAAATTTAAGGAGATGCACGATTATTTGTGCACATAAGCACTTTTTTTTGTGCAAAGATCTTTGGAATATTATTGATTTTAGTTTCAGGATCTTATTAGAAAGAACAGAATAGAAAAAGGGCGTAATATCCATAAGACATGAGAGAGAAGAAGCCAGTGAACAAGAGGATGATAAAAGCTTAAGGGTGCGCAAGCTTTTCAGGCCCTAAAAGAAGGATACATTTTTATCTTCATGTTATTGGTTTACGCCCTTTATGACCCTAAAATTTATTATTCTAATATGGAGAGTTTATGTCGGTAAGATGTGTTTATAAAGGATAAATGTAAATTTTATTACTATAAAAGACATATTTTATTTATTTGCAGGAATAAGTGCCCGTGTATTAATAAATAGAAAGATGCATATGCAATATAAGAAAGGAGAATCAATATATGCCTGTAAAACCAAGCGAAAAGGAAGAAGAATATTTTGCGAAACTTCAATTTGAAAAGCAGAAGAAGATAGAGGAAGAAAAACATAAAAAGCTCAAGATCCAGGAAAAGGAGCATCTAAAAAAACTTCACTTCATGAGATGCCCCAAATGCGGTATGGAGCTAATAGAAATTGACTATAAAAATATAAGGATTGATAAGTGTTCCGAGTGTGAAGGGATATGGCTCGATGCGGGGGAACTGGAGACAATTTCAAAAATAAAAAAATCAGGGCTTGATAAACTTTTCAGCGTCTTTAAGTAACGATTAATAAGTCACGATCAGATCTTAGAGAATATAAGATATATAATTGAAGTCATTGAATGCAAAGGTTATGGATTCAGATCCGGGAAAGACAGCCCTTTAAGTTTTTCTATCTCCTTTGTGCATGTCAGATCGAAGCTGATCGGCGTTATGGCAATCATCCCTTCAGCAAGCGCCCTGGCGTCTGAATCCTCCCTTTCTCCGTCTGCACCTGTCTCTCCTGTCAACCAGTAATAAATATTTCCGCGGGGATCAACCCTCCTTTCGTATCTTTCCCTGAATCTTCCCATACCCTGCTTTGTAATTGCCACGCCTTTTATCTCGGCACGGGGGAGGGCCGGTACATTCACATTTAGGGCCACACCGTTATTGAAGCCGCTTTCCGTGATAAATCTTATGACCCTTCGGCTGAAGGAGGCGGCGATACTGAAATCTGGGTCTTTATGTGTATCCAGTGAGATTGCCGCTGACCGAACCCCGAGAAATGCCCCCTCGGTGGCGGCGGATACTGTGCCTGAATACAGGACATTAACGCCCACGTTGGCGCCGAGATTTATGCCTGAGAGAATAATGTCCGGGGGGCTCTCCAATAATTCCTGAACCGCTATTTTCACACAGTCTGCGGGTGTTCCCGTAACGGCATATCCGAAAAATGACTCGTTTTTGAAAATTTCCTGAACCCTCAGTGGCGATCTGAGGGTAATGGCATGGCCTACAGCGCTCATCTCCGATTCAGGGGCAACCACAGAGACATCGAAATCGCCCTTGAGTTCATTGTAAAGCGCCATCAGACCCGGCGCATGAATTCCGTCATCGTTGGTTAAAAGTATCCTCATTTATACCTCATAATAATGTTTTCCCATTGACACGAATGCCTGATTCTTCTACATTTATGCCATAAAAGACGGGTCCGGTATCATCTTTCTACATTAAGATGCGCTAAAAATCAATCTTCAAACCTTTTTCAGGGGTTTCGGCAATTGAAAGACGACCAGGAAAATATCCATTATCGTGAGTTGCATACTGTCCTGAAATTCAGCGCGCTGATCAATTCCTCGCTTAAGATTGAGACTGTCCTTGATAATGCCATGAAATTCTCTGAAGAGTTTATTAATGCCGAGGCAAGTTCCATATACGAAATAGACGAGGATAAGGATGAGCTGTTTATAAGGGTCGCAAGAGGAGAGAAAAAGGACCTTATAAAAACCGTCAGGATGAAGGTTGGAGAGGGGATAGCCGGCAGGGTTGTTCAGACAGGAGAGCCCATGGTGATCCAGGATGCCGGAAAGGAAAAGAGATTCAGCGATAAATATGACCGAATGAGCGGCTTTAAAACAAGGTCTTTGCTTTGCGTACCGCTTATGCTGAGAGGCAGAACAATAGGCGCCATCCAGGTGCTGAACAAGAAAGAAGGCAAAAATTTTACAAAAGAGGATCAGGAGATTCTTGTAAGCCTATCGCAGCAGATTGCAGTTGCCATCGAAAATGCGAAGCTTTACCAAAGGCTGGAACACAAGTTTGAACTCACTGAGCAGGAACTTAAGACAACACAGGAGAAATTGATAAGGACCGAGCGGCTTGCCGCCATGGGAAATCTCGTCAACGGTATTGCCCATGAGATACGAAACCCTGTTGTGTCCATAGGGGGATTTGCAGCAAGGATCAAGGATGCAGCTGTTGAAGATGCAGGACTTCGGAAATATGCCGATATCATCCTGAGCGAGACAATGCGTCTCGAAAATCTTGTCAGAAAGGTGAACGAGTTTCTGGAGGTTCAATCGGCCGAAATAAGGCCTGCTGATTTAGAAGCTGTTATTGGCGAAGCTGTAACATCCTTCAAGCCCCTGGCAGAAAAACAGGGTGTTGAAATTCAGGTTTCAATTGAGCATGAACTGCCGGAGATTGAAATTGATTCACGACAGATTTATACGGCCCTGGCAAATATTATTGAGAACGGCCTTGAGGCAATGGCTAAAGGCGGAAAGATGGAGATCCTTGTGTCCAGGAAGGATGAACAAAGCATCTGCGTCACCATAAAAGACAACGGATCGGGGATGGACGAAGATACGCTCGGTTCCGCGTATGACCCGTTTGTAACGTCAAAGACCCATGGAGCAGGGCTTGGACTTACAATGGTTTGTCAGATCATTAAGAACCATAACGGAGATATATTGCTCAACAGTAAAAAGGCCGAAGGGACGACGGTAAATATATGTCTGCCCCTCCGGCATAATCAGCCGGACACGGTTTCCTGTGCCGAACCGGCGTTGCATTAAAAAATATTCTCCTATGAGGCATGAACCGCTTCTTTAAACTTTTGTACCCCGTGATTTTCCCAGCAGTCTTCACATATGCCGCTTGTTATGTTTCTCGTTGAGTAATCGGACAGAAAAAGACAATTGCGTGAAAATGGGCAACTCTTGCATGAATATTTGACGCCATCTTTAACACACCCGAATATTGAGTGACATATTATACAGTATCTTTTCATGAATGAATCACATCCTTTAACTTGTGGATATAACTTGGATCCGTGCATCCCGGCCATCCTTAAAAATTTGCCTGCCGGATTTGAATCCCTT
>JAFGIC010000201.1 GCA_016929815.1 Deltaproteobacteria bacterium | reverse complement strand
TTGCTCAGGGCCGTGAGCCTGTCGATCGGCGCCTTTGCGGTGAAATAAAATTAGGAGGAAAGCAATTGGATCGAGCAATCAAGAAAAAGATATGGACCCCGGGCAGGATCATCCTTGTCGTTGTCGCCTGCGCATTTATCTTCTTTGTCACCTATCAGCTTTTATCCCGCACAGGCAAAACAAGGCTACGGGTTGACCCGAGCAGGATGACGATCTCAAAGGTGGAGAACGGCGAATTCCTTGAATACTATCCCTTTGAAGGGACCGTAGTCCCTGTCACGTCTGTCTACCTGGATGTTGAAACGGGCGGTATGGTCGATGAGATATTTGCTGAAGGAGGCAAGTATATCGAAAAGGGCGACCTGATCCTCAGTTTTTCCAATGACTCATTGCAAAGGAGTTCCATTGAGGCGGAGACCCGATTGCTTGAGAACCTCAACAGCCTTAAGAATACCCAAATCAATATAGCGCAGACCAAACTGAATCGAAAAGAGGAATTGTTGAATCTCAATTATCAGATTCAGGAACTGGAAAAGAAATTCAAGCGTTATGAAGTCTTAAAAAAGGAAAATATCGCCATTTCCGAAGAAGAATACGAGGGAGTCAGGGACCAATTAACCTATATGAAAGACAAGCGGGACCTGCTTGAAGAGCGAATCAAACAGGAAGATCTCCTGAGTGACAGCCAGTTGGAGCAGGCAAACAGCTCCATCAAACGCACCAATCTGAGCCTTGATCTTCTGGAAAAATCAGTCAAGAGCCTTGAGGTCCGTGCCCCCATATCAGGATACCTCTCAAGCATTGATGCCGAAATAGGCCAATCGATTCCATCGGGCAAGCGCATAGGCCAGATTGATCTGCTGGACAACCTGAAAATCCGCATCAAAATTGATCAGTATTACATCTCCAAGGTGGCTGTGGGAACAAAAGGCAGGTTCACCCTGGATGAACAGACCTATGAGGTGGAGGTCAAAAAGATCTATCCCGAGGTAAAGGACAATGTATTTGAGGCGGATATGACATTTATCGGTGAAACACCCGGCACGATAAAGCGCGGACAAACATTGACCATACAACTGACCTTCGGGGAGCCAGCAAAAAGCCTGATGCTGGCAAAGGGCGGCTTTTATCAGGAGACAGGCGGCCGCTGGGTCTATCTGGTATCCGAAGATCAGAAAACAGCCTATCGCGCTGATGTGAGGCTGGGAAGACAGAACCCGCGCTATGTGGAGATACTGGAAGGACTGAAGGAAGGAGACTGGGTAGTGACATCTGGGTACGACACGTATAATGAGGCGGATGAGTTGATGTTTAGTGGAGAACTGAATCTTAAATAATAAATGAACATTCAACGATCAACGCTCAACGTCCAACGTTGAAGTAAAGACGAAAAGAAAGACTTCCGATTTTAGTTCGATGTTGAAAGTTGAACGTTGGATGTTGGAAGTTCATGTTTTAAAAGTTTCATAGATAACATTTTAAAGGTTATTCACTTAGATGTGAAAGGGGACCCTATGAAAGAACAAAAATATGATCTTGAAGAACGGCTGCTTGAATACTCAGTACGAATCATAAAACTAGTTGAACAATTGCCGAATACCAGGGCAGGAAATCACGTTGCAGGGCAATTGCTTAGATCGGGTACTTCTCCTTATCCAAACCATGGCGAGGCGCAGGCTGCAGAGTCGCCAAAGGATTTTGTTCATAAACTCCGTATTGCCTTAAAAGAACTCAGGGAATCGAAAAGATGGCTAAGGCTGATTCGTAAGGTCCCGCTGATCGATGATTCTAAACTGGTAGGTGATCTATTAAATGAGACAGAAGAATTGATTAAGATTTTTGCAACAAGCATAAAAACAGCCGAAAGAAAGAAAACATGAACGTTCAACACTCAACATTCAACGTCCAACTTTGAATGAAAATCGGAAAGCCAAAGAACCCGATTCTGATTAATCTTTTAATTCGAAGTTAATAGTTGGGAATTTGATATTGATAGTTCATTTTTTAATTCTAAGTTTTCCATTCATTATTAGATTCGACGTTGAAAGTTGAATGTTGGACGTTGGACGTTCACAATTTAAAAAGGAGTTTCTCATGTTCACCAATTTTCTCAAAGTCACAATCCGCAATCTCTATCGTGAAAAGATGTATGCGGTGATTAACATATCGGGATTATCAATTGCCATTGCCTGTTGTCTGATCCTTGGCCTCTGGTTGCGCAGCGAGCTCACATATGATCGGCATAACATAAAATACAAGCAGATCTTCAGGGTCGTAAACGAGATTACCACTAATGACATATCAGACACTTATGCACCAACATCTCGGTCATTAGGCCCAATGCTTGCAGAAGATTATCCTGAGATAAAAGGATTTGTCAGATTTTGGCCTGGTGGCGATGGAGTTTTATTCCGACACGGTGACAAAGCCTTTTATTGGGATGGTGTATTTTTATCCGATAATAGTGTTTTTGACGTCTTTACCCATAATATTATTTACGGTGATCCAAAGACCGCCTTAGATGACCCTTCATCTATCGCAGTGTGTGAATCCTTTGCTGAAAAATATTTTGGCGACGTCAATCCTGTAGGAGAAACAATCAGCGATAAATTTGGGGAAACACATAAAATAACGCTTGTCTTTGCAGACCTTCATGAGAATTCCCATTTGCGATATAACGTCCTTCTCCCCAAGCCTCTGGCACTATTCGGTGAACTGGATAGCATCACACAACGTAATGAGGACCTATGGATGCCGGCTGTTTATACATATTTATTGATGCCTGAAGGCTATGATATTCAGGCATTTAAAGCTATTGCCGACTCCTTTTACTCACGTCATATGGCGGAAGGAGGAAAAGCGCGTAACGCAACATGGAGAGGCTGGCTGCAACCGCTTACGGATACTCATTTTCAGACAGAAGCGGGATACGACGCACCGACCGGCAATAGATTTTATATTTATGGATTT
The DNA here is from genome assembly GCA_016929815.1 of Deltaproteobacteria bacterium. GTDB lineage: Bacteria > Desulfobacterota > DSM-4660 > Desulfatiglandales > HGW-15 > JAFGIC01. The sequence goes on along the minus strand of JAFGIC010000201.1, from coordinate 2,924 downwards.
GCAGGGGTAGCTGTTTTTATCCTGCTTGTGGCCTGTATTAATTATATGAACCTGGCGACAGCCAGGTCTATCAGACGGTCAAAGGAAGTGGGTATGCGAAAAATAGTCGGGGCCGGAAGGGCCGGCCTGATTCTCCAGTTCCTGGGTGAGTCAATTTTCTTCTCGTTAATTGCCCTGTTTTTTGGCCTTGTTTTGGTGGAAGTCGCCCTGAACATGACACCCATCAATGAACTGTTGAATAAGCAACTCACATTGAATCTGAGCCGTGGACCGGTCCTGCTGGGTTGGATGTTGGTGTTCAGTTTAGGTATAGGACTGATGTCAGGCATTTACCCTGCTATTTATCTCTCTTCCGGACCACCCCTGTCGGCCCTGGTAAAAGGCAATCAAGCGGGTAAAAGCGGCATCCGAATGCGAGGCGTACTGGTGCTGATCCAGTTTATCATCACCGTGAGCGTTATTGCCTGCACACTTTTAATGGCGTTTCAAATACGATATGCTTCTCACAAAGCACTCGGCTATAATAAAGAGAACATGATGATGATTAATTTAACAGGAAGGAATTTAACTGAAAAAATTCCAATTATCAAAAAGGAGCTTTCAAAGAACAGCGATATTCTGGGGATATCAGAAAGTACCTCCATGATAGGTAAAGGCGCCCTGGCAACCCTTGATCCCAAGATAGAAAATAATGACGGGGTAGAGGAAAATACAGGGATGTTATTATATATGCCGATAGGGGATAATTTTTTAAAGGTGATGGGCATGCAGCTTGTCGAGGGGAGAGATTTTACTGAAAAGGAGCTGACGGATACAGGTGCTGCTTATATCGTTAATGAAACAATGGTAAAGAAAATGGGCTGGGAGGAGCCATTGGGTAAACGCTTTGATATTATGTCCGGCCTGTCCGGCATGGATGGCCGGGTGATCGGCGTGGTAAAAGATTTCCATCATGACTCTCTCTACAACCCGATTGAACCTTTTGTCCTGACCCCATTAGATTATTATATTCAGAGATTACCAGCTGAGGATCGCTTATTTATTCAAATTTACCTTGTTTTGAATATTTCGGGGAACGACATATCCGGAACATTGCATTTTCTACAAAAGAAATTCGAGGAATTAGATCCCGATCATCCTTTTGAATATGAATTTTTGGATGAATCTCTTAATAAAGACTATTTATCCGAAGAACGCCAGATGAGACTGATTACGATCTTCACTGTTATTTGTATAATTATTTCCTGCATGGGGCTGTTCGGACTTTCGGCTTTTACCACTGAACAACGCACCAAGGAAATTGGCATAAGAAAGGTGTTGGGCGCAACCACCCGGCAGATTATTTTTATGTTGGCTCTAAGGATATTGTTGCTTGTCTTAGGAGGTGCAATCATCGGCTCCTTGGTTGCCTATTTTGCCATGGATGAATGGCTGACAAGATTCGCCTATCATACAGGCATAAATCCATTAATATTTTTATTATCGGCTATCATAGCTGCCGGTGTAGCTTTCATCACCGTTGCGCTTCAGTCTTATAAAACAGTACGGGCAAATCCGGTGGAGGCGCTGAGATATGAATGAGTGAAAAGATGAACGTCGAACATCGAACGCTGAACATCCAATGATGAATGGAAAGGAACGAACAGATGAACGCCAAACGTCCAACACTCAACGTCCAATTTTGGATGAGAAATATAAAGGAATTAATGATTAGCAGGCTATTTTCAAGATAAGAGTGAAGATAATAATCTCTTTCTAAGAGAGAGGATTTTTAATAAAAATAGGTAGAATCGTCAATATGATTCTGTTAGAATAGGCTCATCTTATCAAAGAGGTTTTTAAATGGATAATGAACTCATAAAAAGAATAAAAGAAGCCATCTTGGATATTGAACCTTCAGCTGAAATAATTCTTTATGGATCCCGCGCGCGCAATGATTGCCGCGAATATTCCGATTGGGATTTTTTAATCCTTGTGGATGGTTCGGTTGATAACGCCAGAACCGATCGAATACGGCGCTCCCTCTTTGATATTGAGATTGAAACTGCCCAGGTATTAAGTTCGATTGTCCGCAGCCGACAGGAATGGAACAGCCCCAAATATTCCGTCATTCCATTGAGAAGGAATATTGAACGGGAAGGAATCCATTTATGAAAAAGGAATTGGATGATCTTATACAATATCGCTGCAACAGGGCAAGAGAGACCCTTGAAGAAGCAGTTATCTTAGCTGACACCAACCATTGGAATGCTTGCGTTAACCGCCTCTATTACGCCTGTTTCTACGCGGTATCGGCATTGTTAAGCAAACACAATCTCTCAGCATCAAAACACTCCGGTGTGCGGTCTTTTTTTAACCAGCATTTTGTTAAGACGGGAATTATTTCAAAAGAAACAGCTGTGATTTATAATTTACTTTTTGAAAGACGGCAAGAAGGTGATTATGAGGAATTCGTCTCCTTCAAAGAAGCTGATGTTAAACCCTGGTTAAAAGAGGCCCAACATTTTATAGACGTTGTAATAATTCTGATTAAACAGGATGCCGAGGGATAGGCAGGCTACGATCCACGAACCAGTTCTCTATCCAAATCATCAAGGTTTGTTTTAAATGAATCCTTCCCCATTTTTGCCGGTGCTAATAGGAAGTCAGTACGGCATAAACCGGCTATTCGTGCAGCAACTTCCTGACTTACCTTCCCCTGTTCATACCAGCTTTTATCAAGGTTCAAAATCAGCAGGATATGGATTGTTCATAATCGGACACTGTTTGTCCGATGGTGGACACCATGGCCGTTGAATACATATATCGGAAAAATCAAATAACCCTTCAAGGCCCTATCAATCAATGGTGTCCGGTCCTCGGATATTCTATGGCATGACCGTTGCTTTAAAATGAATCAGATTCAGTACACTCGGCGATCGGAC
>JAFGIC010000026.1 GCA_016929815.1 Deltaproteobacteria bacterium | reverse complement strand
GCTATTTTATTAAGCGGATCTTTTTGTCGGAGTGTCTCAAGAAGTTCATTAGCCCTTTTGAAATAACCTACTGCTAGAGAAAGACCTCCTATAAGGGTCTCAGGCCCTAGTATTTCATACTTAAGCTCCATATTCTTACGAAAGGCGTATTCCGACTCAATAAACTCACCTCTTGATAGTTTTGAAAAACTCAATTGATAATACCCCACCGCTAGGTTCGGTTCGAGTTCAATGGCTTTCTCTACCGCATATAGAGCTTCATCTTGATCAACAGAAGCATGTTTGGAGGGTCCGAGTACTGAAAGGCCGCTGTGAATCTCTGATTTCAACGTCCATGCTAGGGCAAATTTGGGATCTAGCAAGATGGCATTATTAATCGATCCTAGTGCCAGTTTGAGCGAAGTAAGATTAGCCTCAATCATCTGTCCTTTAGCAACTAAATAAAAGTCGTAAGCACCCATGTTTTCAGTGCCACCCGCCTGTTTAAAGGCTTTTCCAACCCCTAGTGTTGCTTTAAGTTCATTGGCAACAGCTGTTGCAATGTCTTCCTGCACTTCGAAAGTGTCCTTGAGTTCCCGGTCATAAGTCTTTGACCAGAGTTGTACACTGTCCATCGCGCGAAGCAATTGGGCAGTTATTCGAAGGGCATTACCTGCTTTTCTGACACTGCCCTCAAGGATATGATCAGCTCCAAGTACGCTGGCTATCTCCTGAACCGTTTTATTTGAACCTTTGAAGGAAAAAGATGATGTTCGTCCTATGACGTTAAGATCTTGTATTTGTGCAAGACTATTTAGTATTTCTCCTGATAAACCATCTACGAAATATGCCTGTTCAGGGTCGGATGATAGATTTTCGAATGGAAGGACTGCAATGGTCTTTGATGTTTCTTTACCCTCGGGAACAACAGATACTTGTTCAGGCTCAATAGATGCTCCACGAATATAGAAGTTCCAGATTGCCAGTGCTCCAATAATTACAATAATCGCCCCTGCTGCACCCAAAGCAGTCCATTGCCAGTTCTTTAATTTAGGTTTTTTCCCCTTCCCTTCCTTGTGAGGGACAGCCTTTGGTCCCATAGGAACCCTATATACTTTCAATGGCTCAGCAATGTTCTTGACATTATGCTCCCCGATATATACATATCCCAAAGCCAGCTTGTTCTTGATCTGCTCATGGGCACTGCCTGAGATACAAATTCCTCCAGGCTCTGCTAAACCCTCTAATCTCGCAGCAATGTTGACCCCATCACCATAAATACGATCCCCCTCTTCAATGACATCTCCAAGATTCACACCGATTCGAAAGAGCATTCTGCGGTCTTCTGGCAATACCTCATTCTTGGCCCTGATCACTTCATGGATCTCAACAGCACATTGCACGGCATCCACTACACTGGAAAACTCAGCTAAGAGGTTATCTCCGGGGGAATCAACCACCCTGCCACGGAACTGCTCAATGAGATCAGCCATCACTTTCCGATATGCCTCTAAGGTTCGCACAGTAGAGACTTCATCTTCACCCATTAGACGGCTATAACCTGCAGCATCTGCACTTAAAATTGCGCTGAGTTTACGTTTCACACGTTCTTCCGTCATAGGATCATCCCCTTTACGGCTTCAATGAAATAGAAGGTGATTCATCATAGTTTCTTCTGACTCCGGACATCAGACTTCTGACTTCTTTGTTTATATCAGTCGCACTCAAAATCACCGTTATCCAGTTGATGGCATATGTCAGGCCAGCCGAATTTATTCCAGTAGTCGACGAGGCCGATATCTTTGACGAATTTCTTAAATCGAGGTGTCTGTCGAACATCATGCATTACTGGAAGCCAATTCCAAAAAAAACTAGCGGCATTTGAACTAAGGCCTTTTTCCATGGAATCCATTGCAAACTCCAGCCCACCAAAATGAGCTGCCCACAAAGAAATATAAATAAAGTCTGAACTACTCAGATTCTTTCTATCAATATAAATTCGTCGCAGTTCGGCAAGCCCATCTTTTGGTGAAGCAAGGTGTTCTTTTACCGCATCATATGTTGGATCAGAATAAATTATCTCATCACTAGATATCGAATGGTCGACACCAAGGCGTATATTCGTTATGGTAATATCACCATCTTCCCATTGGTTATTAAACAATTCCCTGCCTCTACGATACTCTTCCTCCGCACGTTTAACATCACCTAGAAAGGCCAAATTCAACACATACATTGATCGAGCTACTTCATTGAGAGGATCACTCCGCCTTATTTCCTCAAGGATTTTTTTCTCTCTTTCGAAAAAACCTACTTCTTGGTAAAATCTAGCTATTCCGATTTTTGTGTCTGATGATTGTTCTTCTGTCAGTTGGAATGTCTTTTGCATGGCCTGTTCAGCCTCGATCCAATCACATTTCATAATATTGTAGCCCATCAAAGAAATATACGCTTCTTTCAAATTAGGTTCGATTTCAATGGCTCTTCGTGCCGCACTAATCGCCGCATCTAATTCTTCGGAAGCGCGATTAGAGGGCACTACTATTGAGAGAAATAAGTGAGTCTGTGCTTTCTCTGCCCATGCGAGTGCAAATCTATTGTCCAGTGCAATTGCTGAATCAATTGACACCAAAGCAGAATCATGTGTTTTAAAATTAATGTTTTGTCCTTTGGCAACCAAATAGAGCTCATATGCTTCTACATTGTCAGTACCACCCAACTTCTTAATAGATTTGTTGATCCCGAGTGTAGCTTTAAGCTCATCGGCAACAGCAGTCGCGATGTCTTCCTGTATTTCAAAAATGTCCTTGAGCTCACGGTCGTAGGTCTTTGACCAGAGGTGTACACCGTCTGTTCCGCGAAGCAATTGGGCGGTTATCCGAAGGGCATCCCCTGCCTTCCTTACACTGCCTTCGAGGATATGATCAGCTCCAAGTGCGCTGGCTATCTCCTGAACCGTTTTGTTTGAGCCTTTAAAGGAAAAAGATGATGTTCGTCCAATGACGTTAAGATCTTGTATCTGTGCAAGACTATTTAGTATTTCTTCAGATAACCCATCTACAAAATACACCTGTTCAGGGTCGGATGAGAGGTTAGCGAATGGCAGAATAGCGATGGTCTTTGGTGTTTCTTCCACCTCGCTTACTGCGTGAACTTGCTTAGGCTCAATAGATGCCAGTTCAATAGATGGCCTACGAGAATAGACGTTCCAATATAAAACGGCAGCTATCGCCAGAATCACGATTATTCCAAGGGAAAGGACCGATTTTCTCTTCCAAAAGGGAGCCCTTGCTTTTTGCCCTTTCTCTTCATCGACAACCCGTGTCTCCATCAATACCTTGTAGGCGCCGATAGGCTTGGCAATGTTTTTGACCGTCTGCTCACCGATAAATCTATAACCAAAAGGCAGCTTGTTTTCGATATAATCAAAGGCCGTCTTTGAGATACATATTCCACCGGGATCTGCGATGGCTTCAAGACGGGCTGCGATATTCACTCCATCACCGTAGATGCGGTCTTCCTCTTCGATCACGTCTCCAAGATTGATCCCGATCCGAAACTTCATCCTGCGGCTTTCGGGTAAATCCGCGTTGCGCGTCTGAAGCTCTTTCTGTATGGATACGGCGCATTGGACAGCATCGACCACACTCCCGAACTCGGCCAGCAGATTGTCTCCGGGGGAGTCCACAATCCTTCCCCTGTGCTGCCTGATCAATGAAGACATCACTCCCTTATAGGTCTCCAGGATTTTGACTGTGGCTGCCTCGTCGTCACCCATAAGACGACTATAACCTACAGCATCTGCACTGAGAATTGCTGTGAGTTTACGATGGAATTCCTCTGTGGTCATGAGATCATCCCTTTACAGCTTTAAAGCTAAAAATAGAAGGCGATTCATCATTCTGACTCCGGACATCAGACTTCTGACTTCTTTGTTTATATCAGTCGCACTCAAAATCACCATTTTCCAGTTGATGACAAATATCTGGCCAGCCGAACTTGTTCCAGTAGTCGACCATAACGATAAGGCTGCTTTTTCATCCGGCATCGGACAGAGCATAGCTTGTGCTCCGGCCGCCGCCCGGCTCTTTGACAATAATAGTGCGTGTCAGGAGATCGGTTAAATCGCGCAATGCGGTATCCTGTGAACATTTTGTAAGCCTGGCCCATTTTGAGGATGTAAGCTTGCCTTCAAACCCGTCCAATAGCTTATTGATCATGTTATGCTGCCGGATGTTGAATTGTTCACCCTTATGCCTCTCCCAAAAGCGCGCTTTTTTGAGGACCGCAACAAGAATATCTTCTGCACCCTTAAAGGCTTGATCAAGACAATCGAGAAACCATTCAAGCCAATTTGTTATATCAAGGCCGCTTATCTGCGTTTCCCTGAGTATATCATAATAGGCGCTCCTATCCTTTCGGATTTGCGCGGACATGCTGTAGAATCGCTGTGGGCTTTGTTCAGAACGCGCCAATACCAGATCGGCTATGGCGCGCGCAATTCGGCCATTGCCGTCGTCAAAGGGATGGATGGTGACAAACCACAAGTGGGAAATCGCAGCCTTCACTACAAAATCACCGGCATTGTCATCGCTGTTAAACCATGAAAGAAAAACATGCATTTCCTTTTCGAGTCGTTGCGCAGCAGGGGCTTGATAGTGAATACGTTCGCGGCCAACCGGACCCGAAATAACCTGCATGGGGCCGGACTGGTCAGTCCTCCAAGCGCCGACCGTTATTTTTGTCATACCGCTGCGGCCTGTTGGAAACAGCGCTGCATGCCATGCGGACAGGCGCTCTTCCGTGAGAGGTTCGTTATATTTCCGGGTTGCATCAAGCATCATTTCAACCACACCTTCGACATTTCTGTCAGCAGGTGTAAGGGCGCCGATATCCATACCAAGGTGGCGTGCTATTGAAGAACGCACCTGCGCCTTGTCTAAGGATTCTCCCTCAATCTCGCTCGACTTTAAAACATCTTCGGTAAGGGTATGCAGAACAGCCTCAGCCCGCAATTCGAAACCAAGCGCCTCCATCCTGCCGGTTAATCTGCCCTGCCGATGACGCACTGCTGCGAGCCTGTCTGTCAATTTTATACGGTCCCATCGGAAATTCGGCCAGTCATCAAGTTCATGGATATACATATTATTCTCCTTGTCTTTTGCGGAGATTATAATCTATATTCTCCGCAAATTCAAGGTTTTTCTCCGCACTTGATGCGGCAAAAACATTGCCCTTTCTCCTTAATCTGCAATATATTCTATAAAATCAATAAGTTTTGCCCTTAGACCTCTTTTTTGAGAAAATAGCACCTGATTCCCTTCCGCTTTTCTGTTATATTTAAAGCTTTTATTATGTTCTATCGAATCCTCGACCTATTTTTTTGTCTAGCTCTCGAACCCTTGAATCCTGGAATCCTAGAACCCTTTTGTTATCAATCGCACTCAAAATCGCCATTATCAAGCTTATAACATATGTCCGGCCAGCCGAATTTGTTCCAGTAGTCGACTAAACCGATCTCTCTGAGGAATTCTTTAAATCGAGGTGTCTGACGGACTTCACGCATTACCGGATACCATAATAGATTTTGGGCCACACCAAATACGATGATGCTTTCCGATTTTTCCATGGCATCCATTGCAAACTCAATGTCACCGAAATAGGCAGCCCAAATTGAAATATAAGCTAAATCCCATACATTTAAATTGTTGTCATCGGTATATATTCGGTGAAGTTCCGCCACTCCACCTTCCTGTGAACCAAGATGTTCCTTTGCCGTATCATGGATTTGATCAGAATATATTATATCATCTCGGGATACTGCATTGCCAGAGCCGAGGCGAGCTAGTGTGATCTGTTCTCTAGCATAATTACTCCACTCATCTCCGAAAAGTGCTACTCCACGTTGATATTCCTCCTCGGCTCCCTGTACATCACCGAGAAGGCCTAAACACTGTAGATAAAGCGAGCGGAAGTTTCCATTTAGAGGATCATTTCGCAATAGACCTTCGAAGATATTTTTAGCCCTTTCGAGGTTGGCTACATAAATATAATGTAAAGAATAATCCATCTCATAGCGCAGCGATGAATCAGTTACTAGTTCACGAGCCTTAGTAAGTGCTAATTCCGCCTCAATCCATTTACCCATAACTGATTTAATAATGCCTAATGATTTGTGCCCAGCAGCAAGATTGGGCTCAAGCTCGATAGCTTTTTTAGCAGCCTGGAGCCCCTCATTCAGCTCAGTTGCAATGCGATCGTTGGATACCATTGGTGTAAGCCCTTGGTGAATATCCGCCTTCAATGCCCATGCTTGTGCAAAATCATGATCTATAGCAAGTGCTTCGTTAATTGATATCAAAGCACGATCAGGGTCTCGATCTCTATACTGTCCGTTAGCAATCAAATAGAACTCATAGGCTTTCTCGTTATCGGTTCCACCCAGCTGTTTTTGAGAGTGGCCAACTCCTAAGGTTGCTTTAAGTTCATCGGCAACAGCTGTCGCGATATCTTCCTGTATATCGAAAATATCCTTAAGTTCTCGATCATAAGTCTCAGACCAGAGATGGCGATTATCTGCTACTTGGATCAACTGAGCAGTTATTCTTAATTCATTGCCAGACTTTCTTACGCTGCCTTCTAAAACATAATCAACCCCAAGTAAGCTGTCTATCTCTTGAATGGTTTTATCCTTAACTTGAGAGGAGAATGAAGATGTCTTTCCCGCAACTCCTAACTCGGGTATCTGGCAAAGGCTGTTGAGTATTTCTTCTGAAAGACCATAAGCAAAATAATCCTGCTCGGGATCTGATGAAACGTTATCAAACAGTAAGACTGCTATTGTTTTCAGCCCTTCTTTAACCTCGGGAACAACAGTTATTTGCTCAGGCTCAATAGATGCAGGCTCAATAGATGGCGCACGAGAATAGATGTTCCAGTATAGAATGCCAGCTATTGCCAGAATCACGATGATTCCAAGGGAAAGGACCGATTTTTTTAGCCAAAATGGAGCCTTTACTTTCCCTTTCGTCTTTGCATCGACAACCCTTGTCTCCATCAAAACCTTGTAGGCGCCTACAGGCTTGGCAATGTTTTTAACTGTCTGCTCACCCAAATACTCGTATCCCAAGGGTAACTTGCTCTCTATGTGATCAAAGGCCGTCTTTGAGATACATATTCCACCGGGGTCTGCGAGGGATTCAAGACGGGCTGCGATATTGACTCCATCGCCGTAGATGCGATCTTGCTCTTCGATCACGTCTCCAAGATTGATCCCTATACGAAATTCCATCCTGCGGTTTTCTGGCAAATCCGCATTACGGGCCTGAAGTTCTTTCTGTATGGACACGGCGCATTGAACAGCATCGACCACGCTCCCGAATTCGGCCAGAAGATTATCCCCCGGGGAATCCACAACCCTTCCCCTGTGCTGCCTGATCAAGGAAGACATCACCCCTTTATAGGTCTCCAGGGTTTTGACCGTGGCCGCTTCATCATCCCCCATCAGCCGACTGTAACCGACGACATCAGCACTTAATATTGCGGTGAGTTTGCGATGGAAGTCTTCTGTGGTCATCGTCTATTCTCCTTTCAGCCTTTAAGTTGAAAAAAAGAGATTGTTCGCACAGTAAGGAAAATAAAATTGAATATAGTGTTAGGTTGTTGGTTGATTTATTGCCTTGTTGATGGAAATTATATGAAAAATATCGGTTTTAGGCAACAAATGGATTTCGGGACAAATCTATATCTTGAGACCTTTGCGAAACTCCATTCCCGTCATTCCGGACTTGATCCGGAATCCATGAACTCTTCGAAAACACTAGATTCCGGCCTCCGCCGGAATGACGACATTGCATCTTTTGTATCGTTTTGCAAAGGTCTCATCTTGTATGTGAGCGGCAAAGGTCGATTTTTAAAGAATAACTTGCCACATTAGTGTCCGATAACCATTTGATATTTATTGAACAATAGCTTATATATTCTAAAACTATCATCGCATATCAGTCGCACTCAAAATTAGTAACCGCTGGAAGCAACATTATTTTAAGAGTTAACAGATCTATTCTAGAAAAACCCTTTATTTTTAAGGGCATGTACGACCAGGAATGTATTCCATTCAGGCTCATCGTCACTCCATGTACCATCTTCATTTTGGCTATCGTATAATCTTGTGAATGCTTTCTCAATCTGTGATTCCTTCCATGATCCATTTTTGTTTTGATTCTTAAACAATCCTTTAACAACCTCTCTAAAGTCGTTTTTCCATTGACCGTTATCAGATTCTACGAGCCATTTTTGACATGCATAAAGACCGGCAGGGGTTTTACTATTCTTAAACACATGTAGTGGGTTGATACGTGGTTTCATTGATGACTATTCATTATAAATGTAATATGAGATCTATAATTAAATGGACATTTGAATTTGAATCAAATGCCTTGTGGAAAATATATCCCTTTTTCAGTTAGTGATTATGGCTGCAATAGCATCGTCGATATTTTGATGTTTGAAAATAAAGCCATTCTCTATTAGGCGTCGCGGTAAAACCTTTTGTCCTTTTAAGATAACGCAACCGAATTCCCCCAATACCAACCTGATAATAAAGCCGGGCAACGGCATTAAAGAGGGACGTTTTAGAGCCTTACCGATTGCTTTTACGAGACCTTTATTTCTGACAGGTACCGGCGAACATACATTAAAGGGGCCGGATAACTCTGGATGCTTGAGCAAAAAAGAAAATGCTTCTGTTAAATCATCTGCATGAACCCACGAAAACCATTGTTTTCCGTTACCTATAGGTCCACCTAAAAAATTTTTGAAAAGTGGGATCATACGGCCAATAATTCCGCCATCAGTGCCGAGCACAATACCAAATCTCATAATGCATACCCTTACACCTTTCTTTTTTGCTTCTAATGCCTCTTTTTCCCATTCCTTTGCTACGGTTGCCAAAAAGTCATTTCCGGGCGGGGCTTCCTCTGTAAGTTCTTCATCCCCGTGGAACCCGTAGTATCCAACCGCAGATGCATTAAATAGGGTAACAGCTTTGGAAAGGTTTGCATCTAGAGCATCAACGATATTCCTTGTTGAATTGATCCTTGTCTCTTTTATTAATTTTTTCTGTTCACCAGTCCATCTGCTGAAGATTGAGGCGCCAGTAAGATTTATGATAACGTCATAATTATTAACCAGATGTTGCCAAGGCCCGGAGACCGTGGGAGCTCCATTAATAAATGTAATATTTCGAGACTTCTTTTTAATGTCGATCTCTTTTCGTATTAATATTGATACTTCATGCCCGTCACGGATAAATTTATCTGTTAAAAAAGACCCGATAAAACCTGTTCCCCCTGTCATCAGTATCTTCATGTCTCGCCCCTTTAGCGGTGATTTGACTGTAATATGGGTTTAATAATCTATATGACGATAGTCTTAAATTATCTGCTCCCATATTAATACAAGTACGAGAGAGCCTGATATTCTATTAGGTATTTATGCAATCAAGCACTGGTTTATGGATAAGGAATAAAAGTTTAGTCAAGAGCGGATTTAACCACTTTCAATCAATCCATAAACCGGGAGTTTATGGATTGATATTGATTGTCGTTACTCTTATGCCGCCGACTGCGCCCTTTCTCCGGCAGCGCCGGTCGCAAGGCTTGCAAGGACAATAAAACAGCAGGAACATATAAAGCCTATGAGGTTTGACGGATAATCCTCAAAAAAGACCTTTACAACAACCCAGCATACAATGCCCGCGATTGCGCCTGTTAAGGCCCCTGCGCTTGTGGTCCTCTTCCAGTAAACGCCGAAGAACATGGGCGCGGCTACTCCTGTAAGGAGTATGCCCCAGGCCTCCTGGCACAGTTCATAGATATTCTGGAAGTAAAGGGCCATCATCAGGGAAACAACACCCAGCACGGGGACGCTCCACCGGCATAATCTCAGTTTTTCCTTTTCAGTTGCGGAAGGTTTGAAATAAGGGAGGATATTGTGCCCTATTATGCTTGAAGGCGCGAGCAGGGCGCTGTCTGCAGAACTCATGATCGCGGCAAGGAGCGCGCCCAGGAAGACGGCAATAAAGAAGGGCGAAAGATATTTCAGGGCCAGATCAATCAGGATCGCCTCCCTGGAGTTCTCGGGCATTGCAACGCGGCCGTATATCCCCAGCAGGACCGGAACCAGCCCTATCAGTATGTACATTACCCCGGCGATGACGCCCAGTCTCCCTTCACTGCGAAGGAGGTCCCTGCCGATCCCATGCAGGTCTCGGCGCCGAACCACGTGGCAAAGATCGTGCCGATGGAGAGCAGCCATCCCAGACGCCCGCCAGCAATGATAAAATCCGCCTCATTCTTTATAAAACGGCTTGCCCAGTAGCCGATCCCCAGGTTGACCAGTATATATGCGGCTACGCTTAACAGGATCAAGATTTGAGTGTTTGTCATATCGTTTTGATAGCTTCCCTCTTTCTGATATGGAATTTTTAAAGCCCGTTTTTTAAAAAAGCGGAATATAGAAAATTTGGATTTGCATGTCAAACTGAATCGGACAGCAGCTTTCACAAATTGAAAGTGGGCCTATAAGCCATCCTATTTTAATTCGTCATTCCGGACTAGATCCGGAAGCCGGTCTTTTGTTTAATTTTTCTGGCTGCAGACCTCCGGCTTTTTTCTTGCCACTTATAAATAGTCCGATTATGCCCATTTTCATATCTCAAGCCTTAATTTCAGTCAGTTTGCTGAATGCCGATATTAAAAAATCCTGCATGTCAGGGGCATCAATAGGCTTAGAGCGCTATAAGGGGCTCTTTGTTTGCGGAGATACACTTGGCGGGCGCTGAAGTTTGCAACCGTCATATAAGATAAGGGTCGGCGAATTTGAGGGGTGGGAGTGGCGCTTAATTATGAATCCCTGCCCCTCATGCCGTCAAGAGGACGGCGTATTGAATATGTGGAGAAGTTTACGAGGACAGGTATCTGTTAATGCCCTCTGAGGCTATCTTGGCGTCCGCGATGGCGGTTACCGCATCAAGGCTTGTGTTAACGATATCGCCTCCGGCAAAGACCTTTTCTATCGTGGTTTGTCCGTTTTCATCAACCTTGACCTTTCTTCTCTCCGTAAATTCAAGTTTTTTAAAGAGTGCCTCTGGTATGAATGAAAAGTCAGGTCTCTGTCCTATGGCCTCAATTATCATGTCTCCTTCCAGAAGCATCTCTTGGTCTTCATAAAAGCTGGGGTTGAATCTGCCCATATCATCAAATACGGATTTTACCTTTTTACACCAGAGGCCTTTTACATTCCCCTGTTCATCGAGTGCCACCTCTTTCGGACCCCAGCCAGGATTAAAGATGATGCCTTCCTCTTTAGACTCCTCGATCTCATCCTTGCTGGCCGGCAATATATCCCAGTCTTCCAGGGACACGGTCTGGGTCAAGATCTCTTTCCCGGGGTGTTGAATATTCTGCAGCCGGAGCGCTACCCTGGCCACATCCATGGCTACATTGCCTCCGCCTATTACGATGACCTTTTTACCTGCTTCAACGGCCTTGCCCAGCTTATTATCCTCCAGGAAATTGAGGGCCAGAAGGCATTTATCTGCATTCTTGACCCTTGTCGAGTTGCTTATGGTCATGCCTATTCCAAGGTAAACGGCATCATAATCCTTCATGATATCTTCAAACAGGATATCTTTTCCTACAGTTGTATTAAATCTGAATTCAACCCCTAACGAGGCGATGTAATTTACATCCTGATCAATTGCCTCCAGGGGCAGTCGATAGATAGGCGGACCGATCCTCATTGTCCCTCCCCCTCCGGGAAGAGAATCGAATATTGTTACATCATGGCCCTTAAGCCTCAGAAAATAGGCCACCGACATGCCTCCCGGTCCTGCGCCTATAACGGCAATCTTTTTGCCGGTAGGGTTGCCTGGCTTCAATTCCATAGCGGTTTTGTAATCATTGATAACATCAGCCACATACCTCTTCAGCCACCTTATGGATAGAGCCTCTCCTCTTATTCTCAATGAACAGGCCGCTTCACAGTATTTCATGCATACCCGTCCGCATATGGCCGGGATAGGATTATCCTCAAATATCTTTCTTAAAGACTCTTCAGGTTTATCCTCGTAGATTGCCCTTATATAATCGGAGATCTTTAAATGGGCTGGGCAGGCCTCCTCACATAACCTGCATTCCAGGCATCTGGACGCCTCTTTTTTTGCCTCCTCTTTGTTGTAACCGATAACCTGCTCTATAAAAGAAATCTTCCTCTCCTCAGGTTCCACCTGAGGCATCATAACCCTTTCCGGTTCAAATAAGGAATATTTCAGATCGGATGAAAACCCTTCATAATCCTTTTTGCGATGGCTCAGGCTTGCCTTGAGCACGGAATATTCTCCGGCAGGGAAAAACTTTTCCTTATCCAGGATTTCATTCTTGGGAATGAAGGTAAAGGTGTCTGTGTCAAAATGGATATGGAAGTAGTCCCTGGAGAGACTCAATGATCCGGCAGGGCATATGTCAACGCACAGACCGCAGAAGCAGCACCTTCCATAATCAAGCCTGGGCCTTTCGTCCTTTTTACCCTCCCTGGGCCTGGATTCCAATTCAGGTATCTTTACCATCTCAATCGCTTCATTAGGGCATATATCAGCGCAGTTACCGCACCCTGTACACTTATCCCAGTCGTTAAGATGGAAGCCCCTGTATCTTAGGGCAGGCTCTTTGGGTTCAAAGGGATACCTTAAGGTCTTCGGTTTTTTCCAGAGAAAACGGACAGCGTTAAACGGTCCCAGAAAACTTCCTCTATCTTTTTTGATCTTTTCAGTCATCTGTCTATTTCCGGTGCAACAACGTAAAGGCTTATCATTATATTGCCCACATCGGCAATACTGGCATTCCTTAACATTTTTTCCAGTATGGTCAATCCATGGGTATATGAAGGGGTCCTGAAGTTCACCCTGTAGGGTTTATCCCCGCCATTACTCACCATATAAAGTCCTAACTCCCCCCTGGAAGACTCAATCTTTACATAGGCCTCACCTTTGGGGATCTTCCATTTAAAGGGGTTCTGCACCTTTTTATAGGCATCCCCCTCAGGCATTGCATCAAGGAGCTTGAATATCATATGGACGCTTTCTATCATTTCATTCCTTATTACCCAGATCCTGGAATACGCGTCGCCGTCTTCCCTTGTATGAATGTCCCAGTCTATACTGTTATAGGCCGCGTAGCTTTCCGCCTTCCTGATATCATGTTTAACGCCTGTGGCCCTCAGGACCTGACCCACTCCCCCGAGTCTCTTCGCGTCCTCTTGGGATATTTGTCCTATCCCCTTTGATCTCTCATAGAACAGACGATTATTAAAGAAGGCGGCGTCATAATCCGGTACGCAGCCCCCGATGGTGTGGAGTGTATTTACAATCCTGTCCTTGAATCCATCCGGGAAATCGCGCCTTACTCCTCCTGGCCATATATATATATGATATACCCTGCCCCCTGTAAGCTCCTCAAAGAGGTCCAGCACAAGGTCACGGTGATACATGGCCCACTGGGCAACGGTATCAAAGCCGAGCATGTTGGAATATGCCCAGAGGCCGAACAGGTGAGAAGAGACCCTGGAAAGCTCGAGGTATATGCTCCTTATATAGTGCGCCCTTTCAGGGACCTCAAGGTTTGCGAGTTTTTCAACAGCCATCGCATAGATCATTTCCATCGGATCAGGCTCCACTACATTTATCCTGCACACCAAGGGAAAGTTTTGTATCCAGGTCCTCAGCTCCATGAGTTTTTCAAAACCCCTGTGCAGATAACCGGGATTGGCAGCAGCCTCTATAATACGATCGCCTTCAACCTTTAGGGTAATGCTGAAGTTCCCTACCATCCCCAGATGCTGGGGGCCGAAATAGAGTTCAAGTTCTCTCATTTCTCTTTATTCTCTACAAACGGGATTTGGTCAAAAAAATCTTTAACATATCTTCTGGTATCAAAATCCTTCCTGAAGGGGGGAATCTTATATTCTCTCTCCAGGAAAAGCGGTGTCAGCCTCGGATGACCCTTAAAATCCACACCAAAGAGTTCATGAATCTCGCGCTCATAGGGCTCGGAGTTTTCAAAGACAGGGATCGCTGTAATAAATCTCGGGTCTTTCCTGGAGATCCTTGTCTTTAGGAGTATATTTCCACCATTAAAGGCCGCCTCCTTTGAAACGCCAGATTTATCAGACGTAATGTCTTCTGCGGCTGGTGCATATACACTGTAAGAGCCCACTATATAGATCAGCTCGAATTCGTCCTCCTCAATCCAGTCCGTGCAGGATATCATGGCCAGGTGGTCATATCCCTTATCCTTGAAAAATTTAAGGATAGTCAGCACAGCGTCCTTTTGTGCATTTATAATAAGCCTGTCGTCTTCCGGAGCGGATATCTGAATATCTTTAAATATGGATTCCAAATCATTTTTTAAGGCACTAATCATTCCCGCCCCCTGTTGTGTATAATGGCGGCCAATCAAGCTTTCCAAGAGCCATTTCCTGATTCTTGCGGTAAAGTCCGTATTTCTCCCTGTACTTTACATACGCCTTTGCCTTTCCCTGATCAATCAGTGTCCAGAGGTGGGTTACCGCAACAAATATTGCCTCAGGCCTGGGCATGCAGCCTGCGATCCAACCGTCTATAGGGATATATTTATCCAGGTGCTTTATAGTATTGTATGAGTCCCAGTACATGCCTCCGTTTATGGGGCAGGATCCGAAACCCACCGTGTACTTAGGTTCGGGCATCTGTTCATAGGTCCTAATAATCGCCCTCAGGGTCTTTACAGATACATATCCCGTTATCAGAAACAGATTTGACTGTCTGGGAGTGGCTACAGGTATAACCCCGAATCGTTCGGCATCCCACCTTGCGGTTATAACCGGGGGGATCTCTATGATCCCGCAACCCGTACAAAAGTATATGGCCCAGAGGGAATACTTATCTCCCATCTTATCGGGTGATTTAAACCATTTTTTAATATCGTTTCTGTCCATTGAATTATCTTATTACCGTAATCAGGATTAGCCCCGAGAGGGAGATGATCACAGGCCATTTCCATAGATATTTAATTGCCTGCTCGATTCTGAATCTCGGGAAGACCCCGTGAATGAAGGTTAATAAAATAAATACAACCAGCATCTTTATAAAAAAGGTCAGTGGGTTGCTCCCCCCTCCCAGAAACAGGTCCACAAACAGGGCAATATAAACGAACATGCTGAGGGCATGCCATATGTTAAAAAGGCCCAGGTATTTGCCCCCATATTCTATGGCGGGGCCTGTTGAGATTTCCTGCGGCGCGCCTGCAATATCAAATGGCCGTATCCCGAGCATAGCAGGCATGATTATAAAGTAAGCGATGCCCGATAAGGCCAGGGGAGAGAATAAAGCCCATTTATAATTATCCTGCGCCTCAACAATATCCACTAGGGAGATTGTATTGTAGTAGGTCATAAGGGCAAGCAATGCCAAAAGGAACGAGACCTCATATCCCAGGGCCAATATCAGCTTTCGTGAAATCCCTATGCTGATATTCGGGTTCGCCGCCTCTCCGCCTGACAGGGCAATCCCTAATGGCGCAAAAAGCATGATATAAATAATAACCAGCAATCCCCCTGAATTACTGATGGGGCATATCCCGCCAAAGGGGATAAAGAGGATTAAAACAATAGAACCGGCCAGGGCCATGATTATGCCCAGGTCAAAGACCGGGCCGTGGGAGAACCCTTGCTGATGAAATAATTTGATAAGATCCAGAAAGGGCTGGATGACAGGCGGACCATAGCGCCAATGCAGTCTGGCAGTAATTTTTCTGAAGAGGCCCATGAAAAATATCCCTATTATAAAGGCCAGAACAGGCGATATGATTATCTCAAGAATATTTATCACCATATCTTCAACCCCATCTTAAGAACAATCAAGACGGCAAGAAACAGCACAATGTAGCTTATATAATAACCCAGATCCCCACAGTAGATCTTTCTTGTTTTATCGCTGAAGGTCCTGATGACATCAGCCAGCCAAAGGTAAAAGTCGTCCACGAAATCCCTGAGATACGGTTTGATCATCCCGGATAAGGGTTTATAGAAATCAACCGTATAATTATATTTATCCTTTGGTACATAGGCCCCTGCCGCGTAGCTGTCATCCTGGGCAATATTTATCTTCTTTCTCCCCATCAAAAACAGGAGCCAGACGAAGATTAATGCCGCGAAGATCGCGGCAAAGATATTTACCATATTCAAAACGCCTGTCTCGGATGCTATGCCCCATATCTGAATATCCTGAGGCTGAAAGCCGAAAGAAGCGGATATTGTATCTATGATCTTAAGAGGTATCCCCGGCAGTATCCCGAAGACTACAACAACCAGGCTTAAAAAAATTACCGGGATCCTCATAGTAACAGGGGCCTTGCGGACATTGCTGAATTTTTCCGGCAACTGTCCTAAGAATATATTATGGATAAGTTTGTATGAATAAATAATTGTCCCCCATGTCCCAAAAAGGGCTATAAAGGCCAGGAACGGATGTTCTCCTAAGATTAAGGCCTTATAGATCAGCCACTTTGATACAAAGCCGTTTGTTAAGGGCATTCCTATTAATCCGAACACCCCTATAAGGGCACAGAAGAATGTTATGGGCATTTTTTTGATCAGGCCTCCCAGTGAATTCAAATCTCTCGTGCCTGTCCTGTATTCGACAGCCCCCACGCTCAAGAAGAGTAAGGCCTTGAATGCCGCATGGTTAAAAAAATGGAACACCCCTCCGACAAACCCCAGACCTGTCCCGATAGCAATGCCAAGGATTATGTAACCTACCTGTGCGATGCTTGACCAGGCAAGGAGTCTTTTGGCATCATCCTGTAAGACGGCAATGAATGTAGGAAAAATGATGGTTATCGCCGCTAATATGGATATGAGGTAATGGAAACTTCCTCCCCCTATGTTTATAATTATGTTTAAGCCTGCGATCGTATACATAAAAAGGATAAAGCCGTAGGTGCCCATTTTTATCAATACCCCGGAGAGAACGGCGCTGAAAGGGGATGGCGCTTCGGAGTGGGCGTCAGGAAGCCATGTATGAAAGGGAGCAATCGCATTTTTTATGCCGAAGGTGATACAAAATAAGATCAAGATGAACAGTGTGTAACCTGATGATGTCCGGGGGATAAAGGAAGCGATCTGCACGAAATCGAGACTGCCGCAGTTTACATACAGCGATAATATTCCTATGATCATGGAGGCGGAACCGATAATGGACATGACGATATATTTCATGCCCGCATGCAGTGCAGGACCCCTGTTATAGCTTATCAGGAGGAATGTTGACCAGGACATAATCTCCCAGAATATATAGAAAGAAATAAGATCGGCGCTTAGGACGATGCCGAGCATCCCGGTGTTTACCAGTAGGAGCATAAGATAATAGAAATCAAGTCTTTCTTTTCCCTTCATGTAGCTCAGAGAAAATATCACCGAGAGGGATGTTATTGTCTGGACAGCTATCGCAAAAAGCCAGGAAAGGGGGGTTATTTTTAAAATAAGGGGCAGCCCCAGGAATGAGTAGTAGGTTATTTCCTCGTTTTTCCCGTAGAGACAGAAGAGAGGTATAATCAATAACAAAGAGATAAACACGGCAAATGTATCTCTGATTCGGGATGATGCCTTGCCCAGGAGATAGGTAAGGAATGCACCGCATAAAGATATGAGAATTAATTGCGCTAGATTCACCTCAGCACTCCCTGTATATATTTTACCCTGTCGAGAAGTTCTATGGAGGAGGCATTAAGGATCTCATCCACAGCCTTCGGATAAACCCCTATCAGGATTATAAGCAATGCAAGTATTATCATGGGTATTAAGGCGGCTATTGGCGCACCTGTTATTACCCCCCTGTCCTTAATTGTCTCCTGCGCAGGAGATATTTCCGTCTTTTTTTCTGCTGGGACGCCTGCAGGCGCTCCTTTGAAATAAAGCACCTGAATCACCTTGAAGAAATATGTGGCCTCGATTACTGTCCCCAGGAAAACGATCCCTATAAATACTATGAAGAGGTTGCTGTGCTTTTCCAGGGCGGAAAGCACGATCATGAATTTACTGGGGAACCCTGCAAAGGGTGGAAGGCCTATCAGGGAAAAGGCGCCTACGGTGAAGCATAAAGAAGAAACAGGCATCTTTTTCCCTATCCCTTCCAGGGAGGATATCTCCATTGAGCCCATCCGGTAAATCATGTATCCTGTAGCCAGAAATATAAGCGCCTTGGAAAGGGCATGGTTTATAAACTGGAACAGGCCTCCGGCTATACCATAATCTGTGCCTATCCCAAGCGCAAAAAGGATGAGCCCCATCTGCCCTATGCTTGAATAGGCAAGCATCCTTTTTATGTTGTTCTGGCTGAAGGCGGACAACTCGCCCGCAAGCAGTGTCAAAAGACCAAGTAGGACAAGAAACAGCAATATGTCTGAGGCCCCGAATATGGTGAATGTCACCCTTGCTATGGCATAGACCCCTGTCTCAATTGCTATGCCTGAAAGGACGGCGCTTATGGTAGATGGAGCGGAAGAATGGGCGTCCGGCAGCCAGGCATTAAGGGGAAAGATGGCCCCCTCTATCCCAAACCCGACAATGAACAGGACAAGGGGTATAAACAGTTGATTCGGGCTCACTGAGTTTATATTAGCGGCAATGTCGGCCATATTGAGGGTTCCGAATTGTCCGTATATAAGGGCGATCCCTATCAGATTAAAGGCGCTTCCCACCGAGCCCTGTATAAGATATTTGACCGCGGATTCCACGCCGGCTTTATTTCCCAGGTATCCGACCAGACCGTAAGAGGAGATGCAGAGTATCTCGAAAAACACAAAGAGGTTGAATATATCTCCCGTCAAGACAACGCCTGTAGCGCCTGTAAGCAGCGCCAGATAGAGCATGTGGTATTTTTCTTCTGCGCCTTCTTTTATATAATCGAGGGCGTATATGGATACCAGAAAACCCACCAGTGCGATAACAGCGGAGAACAAGATGCCAAGGGGGCCGACATAAAGATTAATGCCGAAGGGCGGAGGAAACCCTGACAGGAAAACTGAAACAGGACTTTCCAGAACATCCGGTATCAGGATAATAGACAAAACCAGATTGAACAGCATGGCGACAGGCGGGATAAACCTTCCCGCCCTTTTCGAAATAAGTCCGAAAAGGGGGATTGAAAAGGCGAACGCCAGGGGGACCGCTATAAGAAGTATAGGATTTACCATCTTTGCTCTTTTATCTTTCTCATGTCAAGTGTTCCATAATGCTGATAAAGCCTGATGGCCAGGGTTAAGGCCATTGCCAGGACCGCGACTCCGATAACAATTGCCGTCAGGACGAGGGCCTGCACAGTCGGATCAACCATGTTTTCAGCGATAAGCCCGGGCCTTGAAAATATAGGCGCAGTTCCATCATTTTTATATCCTATAGAAATGATCAACAGGTTAACTCCTGTGTCAATTATTGAGATGCCTATTATTATTTTGATCAGGTTATGTTTGGTTAAAAGGATATATAATCCGATCAATATAAGACCGCAGGCACCTATGTAATAGATATAATCGGTCAGAAAGTTCATTCGCTCTCCTCTACCATGCCGTCGATGATGCCTGTAAGCTCGGAACCCACCTTGAATCCGATGGCAATATAAAGCAGG